>JAOAPT010000643.1 GCA_025463045.1 Candidatus Solibacter sp. | reverse complement strand
GCCAGTAACAGCAGCCCCGCCGCCATCCCCGGGACCAAAAGCTTCGCGCGCATAGTCATAGCCCTCGACCAGTTAATTACGCCGGCCCGACCCGATTTGTTTCACTTTTTCTGATGCCTCACAGGGTGAGCAGCAACACGGCGCGATTCGACTCCAGGAACGCGTGAATTCGAAGCGCCTCCCGCCGAAGAAGGATTTCGATCATCGGAGAGGGAAAATCGCACCGTTCGATTCGAATGATTTTCGGAGGAGGTCCGAAACGTTCAGCCAAGTGAACGAAGTCCCGATCCGTACTGACCAGCGCGGAGAATCCCGATCGACGAGCCCAATCAAAAATGAGCGGATCCGATGAGCCGGTCAGGTCGTGATCGTAAACGCTCTCCAGGCCCGGAAGGATGTCCGCAAGCTTCCGAATCAATTTGGGCGAGAGGTTCTGATCCAGGAGGATGCGCACCCGTCAACGGCCGCCGTGCGCGGTATCCGCCACATCGGCAGCGAAAGCATAAACGGCCGCGAAGTCTTCTTTCTCGAGCCCTGGGTGTTCGTCCAGGATCTCATCTTCCGTCATGCCGTGGGCCAACCATCCAAGGACGTCATTCACCGTAATCCGCATTCCACGAATGCAGGGTTTGCCGTCGCGCTTATCAGGTTCGATCGTGATGCGCGGGTGAACGGAAATCATGCCTCGATTATCGCTCAACTAGCCCTACTCCGCGTCCACCAGGCGAATCATACTGATGTTCACGCTGAACGTCCGATCTTCGTCCGGGGGTGTGAACGTCGGCGTCGCATCGATCTCCACCGTGTAGCTTTCCGCTTCCGGCAGATCCGCTTCGACGATGAACAGGCCCACGCGCTCGATCTCCTGGTGCGCCACCTGCGCGCCGTTCACCCGCACCTGCACCACCGGTTGGCCCGCCGCGAACTGCATCTCGTGCGCGAACCCGCGGATCCGCAGCCGCTGCGGCGCGCGATGCACCCGGCGCAGTATCGCCGACGCGTGCCTGCCGATCCAGCGGAACTTATTTCCGAACTCGCCTTCCAGTTCGTACCAGCCCTCGCCCAAACGCTCCGTGTGACTCGGCAGCGAAAAGTCGATCATATCTTCGCGATCCCCGGGATACAATTCCGCGCGCAGTGCCGCCGGCAGCAGATTGTACACGCCGCCTTCATTCGGCGCGCGATAGCCGCACCCGCAGACCAGCGTGTCCGCCGCATCGCGCAGCAACGCGCCGTGGCAATCCGGACAACGCAGCAGCGTTTCGAAGTGTGCCATCGGCGGGAGACCTTTCGACTCGCCCGCCTTCTTGCACATCGCCGCCAGCGTGCCGCCCAAGAGACGCGCCGCACGCCAGTCGTTACCCGCCACGCGCTTCACGATCGTCTCGCCCCAGCCGCGCTGCGGCACGAACGCCTTGTAGCGATGCTCGGTGAAATGCTTCGTGATCAGCCGGTGCCAGTCCGTCAGATACATCTTGTGGTTCTGCCGGATCCCGAAGCTCTCCTCCTGCTCCGCGCCGATCACGTCCTGCGACAGGTACCCGAGCAATCCCCAATCGAACAGCTTGCGCTCCCACGGCTTCATCCGCTCCTGATATGGCGCGCGATAAATCCGCAGGCTGAGCAGCCGCCGCAGCGGCTCTTCGGTGAACAGAAAGACTCCGCCCGGAGCGAGCACGCGCTTCACTTCCAGAAACACGCTCTCGATATTCATGAACTGGCTCAAAAGCTGGCACGCCATCACGAACTGCAGCGAGTTATCGCGGAACGGCAGATTGACCGCGTCGCCCGCCACCCGCACCGGTGCGCGCGTAAGCTGCCAGCGATCCATCAGCATCGTGCCGTGACGCAGCGCGTCCGCCGAGATATCGAGCGCGAAGCCTTCGCCCGCGAACTGATTCGCCAGCATGTAGCTGGTATGCCCGGCATTCGCGCCGATCTCGAGGAACGGCGTCATCGGCCCGATGAATTGGCGGTGCTCTTCGATGATCGACGCGCGCCGCACGTTCTCGTCCAGGTAGCCCGCAATCGCCCGCTCCGTGTCGCCGAGCGAGGCGAAGTTGTGAAACTCCACCTGCGCGCGCTTCACGGAAAACGATTGTGCGTCGGTCGGCAAGGTTGGCAAGGGCAAACCCTAATTTTACCGTTCTTCCACCAGGCTGCCGCCCGCGATCCGCAGCGCCACTTTGCGCAGATTGCGGACGTCCTCGCCCGGGTGCGCCGAGAGCAGCAGTACATCCGCGGCCTTGCCCGCTTGCACCGTCCCGCGCTGTCCGTCGTGCAGCGCCGCCGCGCCATTCCGCGTCGCCGCGACGATCGCATCGAGCGGCGGAATGCCCGCCTCGACCAGCAACTCCATCTCGCGCTGTGTGTCCACACCCGCCGCCAGCGCGATCGGCACGCCCGCCTCGAACAAGCGCCGCGTATTGTGTTTGGCTGTCTCGAGGTTCTCGCCGCTCGACGCCAGCGCGGGTGCGAACGTGATCCGCAGATCGCGCAGCTTCGCCACGAAGTCCGCGTCCAGCGTCTCGGTATCGCGGATCATTCCGACCACTCCCGACGCGCCGTGATCCACCATCCACACCGTTCCGGCCAACGTCGCCGCGCGCCCGATCGCCGGCTGCCGCGCCTCGCGCGCCTTCGTTAGCGCCGCTTCGTCCTGCCCCTGGATGGTCGGCGCTACCGCCACCAGCGCGGGCATCAGGAATTTGCCCGAGCCGTCGATCTTGTCCGCCTCCGCGGGAATTGGCACCGCCGACGCGCGGCCCGCGGCGCGAATCCGGTCGCCCGAAATCACCACCACCGAGCCGCTCAACGGCGGGCCGCCGAGCCCGTCGATCAAGACAGCGCCGATGATCACTTTCATGTGGCTCTCTTCCGGAGCCTTGCAGCCGCACGCCGCCAGCAGTGCGAGCGCGAGGGTGGCGCGCGCGAGTATGGTGCGTCTGGACATCGGCCTCTATCATATCCAAGCGGGCAGGAGTACAATCGGTCCTGATATGACCCCCGAACAAATTCCGGAGTCTGAACCGCAGCCCAAAGGAATGGGAGAGGCATCGCGGCTGATCGGCGTCTTTTTTGAGCCCTCCAAGACCTTCGCCGATGTCGCG
>JAOAPT010000762.1 GCA_025463045.1 Candidatus Solibacter sp. | reverse complement strand
AGTTCGAATTGCCCCGCGCTGTCGAGCGCAGGGATGGCGGGTGGCGCCGGGGACTTCGCTTCGCCCTCCGCGCCTTCGATCAGCGCGTGGCCCGCCGCGTCCTGCAACTGCAGCTTGCATGGGCCGTCCGGCGCGCCGGCGATCGTACGCTCCCACGGCTTGGCCGCATCGAACGCGATCGACTCCTCCGCCAGCGTGCGGGCACCGCAAAGAATCCGCACCTTGGCGCCCGCGATCGACCGCGTCGACAAAAGCTGCGCCTTCAGTGCGCCGTTCTCGCGCGCGAGGAACAGCACGCCGTCGCGGCCTGCCTGCGAGATCCCCGCCATTTTGCGCACCGGAATCCAATACTCGGTGAACGTGCTCGATGCCGCGGGATCGAGCAAGCCGTGCACTCCGGCCCCAAGCGCCACGTTATCGGTCGCGCGCACGATGTTCCTATCCGGCATCTCGGCAGCGTCGGCATAATGCAGCGTTCCCGTCTGCGCGCGCGGATGGTACACGCCCGGCAACCCGTCGATCACTCGCGTGTCGTCGTCGAGCTTCACGGTGGCGTTCGTCCACCACGCGTAGCCATGCCGCACCGCCGTCGGATTGTCCACCCGCACGCTCTGCCGCAGCGCCGCCCACCCGCGTTCGAGCGCGAACTCGACGCGCCAGCGCATCCCGGTGATACGGTCCGTGCCGCCCACCCACACGCTCGCGGAATCCGCATTCTGCACAGTCTGGAAATCTACCGGCGACATTGTGCACGGCCCGTTGTGCATCGGGAAATTGAGCACCGGGAAATTGAGTTCCACTCCGAGCACCGCTTTCTTCGCCGCCGGATTCGCATAGAACATGTCGTACCCGCTCAACTTGTCGCGGCAACTGTACAGCCGCCCCCCGAGATCCGGCAGCACGACGCAGACCAGGAACTCGTTCTCCAGGTTGAGCGTCCGCCAGGTCTGATTCCGGCTCTCCTTGCCAGGCTCCGCGCGCGATGCATAGGGATACCACGCGTGGTCCGCGCCCAGCACCGGAAAATGGGGGATCGGATCGGCGAGGCCCTGCTCCCACGTTGGCAGCGACATCGATCCCTGCCACGCGCGCACCGCCGGTTCCGCCGCCACCGACCGCGCGGCGAATGCGAGCCCGAGCGCGGCAGCCACCCAAATCAGATTCATACTTCATCGTTGATAACACAGGTGGAGCGCGGCCAGTGTAGGATTGATAGAAGTAATGTCTGAAACGGCCACGGAACAGAAAGCAAACCATCAGAGAGGAGAACGCTTTCTCATTAATGTTTTATGGTCGTGGACCGGCGTGGTGGCGAGCCTGTTTCAGGGCATCATCATCACGCGCTTCCTCATCCAGAGCCTGGGTGCCGAGCACTATGGAATCTGGCTGCTGGTCTTCTCCATCCTGAACTACTTCTGGTATTTCGACCTCGGGCTGAATACCGCCGTCTGCAACTTCAGTGCGCGCTTTCTCGCAGTACGCAATTACGACAAAATCAACGAGCTGATCAGCACCTCGGTTTTTTATTTCTCGCTAATCGCCGTCGTGGTGTGGTCGCTCTCGCCGTTCCTCGCGATGAATGCGCATCGCTTCTTCCACATCCGGCCCGAGGACCAGCACGAGTTCGCCACCCTGATCCTGCTCACCGGGATCAGTTGGGGCCTGTGCATCATGCTTCACCTGTTCCTCTCCGCGCTCGACGGGTTCCAGCGTTTCGACCTCACCAGCCGCATCATGGTGATCCAGGTTGCCCTCCGCTCGATCGGCTATTATGTCGCGCTGAAAACCGGCCACGGGCTGGTGCTGGTGACGATGGCGGAGGTCTTCGTCGCCACGCAGATTCTGGGGTACGTGCTGAATTTTTTCAATTTCCGGAGGGTCTTCCCGCAGCTTCATCTCTCGCCCTCGTACGTCAAGCTTTCGATGTTTCAGGACATCCTGCGCTATGGATTGAAGTCCTTCGTCGCCAATGGGGCGACGCTGATGCTCAATCAGGGCGGTGCGTTGATGGTAGGCCACTACTTGAGCCAAAGCGCGGTCGGTTTTTATCTGATGCCGACCAAACTGCTGGAGCAGGCGATCGAAGCAGTGTCCCGAATCGGCATGGTCACGCGTTCGAGCGCCGCCGAACTCAGCGTCACCGCGCGCCGCGAAGCGACCATCTCGCTCGGCATCTATTCCAATCGCTATTCGCTGACGCTATTCATGCCTCTGGCCTGCTATCTGCTGGTGTACGGACGGCAGTTGATTTTCAAGTGGCTCGGGGCCGAGATGGCCGATAACGGCGGGCCCCTCCTGCCGATTTTCATCCTCTCCTACGGCCTGGTGCTGGCCGCGCAGTTCAATTCGAGCTCGCTCCTGTTCGGCGTCAACGCGCACGGCGGGTACGCACGCGGACTGGTCGTCGAAGCGATTTTCTATATCGCGGCGCTGGTCTGGGCCGTGCCGCGCTACGGCATCTGGGGCGCGGCCTGGGTTTCGGCGATCTCCATGCTTCTGGTCCGCGGAATCTACACGCCCTGGCTGGTTTCCCGCGCCCTCGACTACTCCTTCTTCTCCTACATGAGCGGGATCTACGTGCGTCCGCTGCTCGTCGGAGTGCCGGTGGTCGCGCTCGCCAAATTGCTGAAGCAGATCGTCCTCCCGGGAAACACTCTTCCCGAGCTGATCCTCGCCGGCGCGATTTGCGCGGCCGCCTATCTGCTGATCGCGATCTTCGCCTGCATCGCGCCGAATCATCGCTCGCTCTTCTTCTCCCGCATCCCCGTCATCGGAGCGCGCTTCGCGGCCGGCCGTGCGTAGTCCCGCCGAGATTCAATTTCGATTGCGCCAGGAGTTCGGCAATCTGGCGATGTTCGTGATGCCGCCCGCCGCCGGAGCGAAAGCGCCCGGGCGGTCGGCGCTACTGCCGGACCCGGCGAAGGTCGCGGCACTCCTGCGCGGCACGCCATTCGACTCGGAGGTGTCGGCGATCGCCGATCAGATTCTGGAACATCGCTTCCCGCTCCTCGGGCTGACCATCGACACCGGTCCTGCGATCGATTGGCGGCGCGATTACCTGCACGGTATTTCGACCGGCACTCCATATTTCCGCCGGTCGCCGTATCTGGATTTTGCGCGCGCCGGGGATCACAAGGTCGTCTGGGAACTGAATCGCCATCAGCACCTGGTCCTGCTCGCGCAGGCATTCCTCCTCACCGGCGGGCGTGCGTATCTCGACGAGGCCTTCGCCCAGCTCGACGGCTGGCTCGCCGCCAACCCGTTTATGCGCGGCATCAATTGGGCGAGCGCTCTCGAGGTCGCATTCCGCGCGCTTTCCTGGACGTGGCTCTGGCATCTGGTGGGCAGCGAGATGCCGGCAGCGTTGCGCGCACGCTTTCTGACCGAACTGTATCGCCACGGCCGGTTCCTGGAACTGAATCTCTCGGTCTACTTTTCGCCCAATACGCACCTGCTCGGCGAAGCCGTCGCACTCCACGCGCTCGGCGTCCTGTTTCCCACGCTGCCGCGCGCGGCGCGCTGGGCGAAGACCGGCGGCCGGATTGTCGAGGAGCAGATCGAACGCCAGGTCCGCGCCGACGGGAGTCACTTCGAGCAGTCCGCGTATTATCACGTGTACGCGCTCGATTTCTTCCTGCTCTACCACCTGCTCGGAAATCCGCCCGCGGCGTATCACGAGCGTGTCGAGCGAATGGCCGAATACCTCGACGCCTTGATCGGGACTTCGGGAACGCTGCCCCTGATCGGCGACGACGATGGCGGCCGCCTGTTTCATCCCTATGGCGAGCGGGTGCGGTTCGGGCAGGCCACGATGGCGACCTGCGCCGTGCTCTTCGACCGGCCCGACTGGCTCCGCGATCCGGCCGACCTTCATTCTCAGGCCGCCTGGTGGCTCGGACCGAAGGCGTTGCAGGAACATCGGCGCGAATCAAAACCCCGATCCTCGCGCCTCTTTGGGGACGCGGGCACCGCGGTCATGACGTCAGGTGATGTCGAACTAGTGATCAAAGCGGGACCGTTCGGTGAAGGCTCCGGAGGGCACAGCCACTCCGACGTGCTGAGCCTGACGGCCCGTCTCGCCGGTCGCGACATCCTGATCGATCCGGGCACATTCACCTATATCGCCAACCCCGTGGAGCGCAATAATTTTCGCGGCTCTGCTGCCCACAACACGCTGCGCATCGATGGCCGCGATCAGGCAATCCCCGCCGGCCCCTTCCGCTGGAACGAGAAACCCGCCGTCGCTGTCCGCGAGTGGACCTCATCGGCCGAACAGGATTTCTTGGACGCGACCTGCACGTATGCCGGATTCGTCCACCGCCGCCGCGTTCTCTTCGCCAAGCCGGCGCTCGTCATCGTACTCGATAGCGTCGACGGCCCCGCGGGAGAGCATTCGCTCGAGCAGTTCTGGCATCTCGGCGGACTGGCCGACGCGGTACGCTTCAGTTTCAGCGCGCCTGCCCGGACAGTGGACTCCTGGCGCTCGCTCGCACTCTGCTCAAAAGTACCGGCCCCTGTGCTCTCTGTTTCCGTCCGGAAGACGCTGCCGGCACACATGGCGATGGTGCTCGATCTGTCCGACCGCCCGGTGAGCACGCCGCTCGAAATACGCACGGAAAACGGTGCCGTCGTGATCGGCCGCGCCCCGTGGTCGGCGGCCGACCCGCTGATCGACCCGCTGATCGATGACCCGCTGATCGAGTGGACGCGCCGCTCCTTCCGCGACGCCTGACTACACGTTCTGAATCACGATTCGGTGCACCTTCAAGAGCAGTTCCACCTCCTGCCGCGGCAGGTCCAAAGTCGCCGCGATCTGTTCGGGAGCTTCGCCGCGCCGATGCATGCGCAATGCCTGCGAGCGTTTGCTCAAGTTGAATCCCGCCTTGGGAGCACCAACCTGTGCGGCAACATGGGGATGGCTCTGCAGGTCGCGCAATTGCGCCGCCAGAGTGTCCACGGTTGCGCGCAGTGGATCCGGTTCGCTCGGCTGCTCGTCTTTCCGGCCCTTTGCGAGCTGCGCGCGCGAGTCGATTTCCGCCAGCAGCCCGTGCGCCCGGAAGGCCACGAACACGCTTACGCCCGTCGCACAAAGCACGAGGCCGCATAACAAGGCCAACGGCAGGATGAGAGTGTTCATCGAATGCTCCGCAGACGGTCCTGCCGGTTGACGATCTGCTGGATGCGGACGCCGTAGTTCCCGTCAACCACCACCACCTCGCCGCGCGCAATCAGACAGTGATTCACCAGCACTTCCACCGGCTCATTCACACCGCGATTGAGCTCCACAATGCTGCCCGTTGTCAGCTTCAGGACGTCTTTCATCAGAATCTCGGTTTTCCCGAAGGAGATGCTCACTGGTAGCTCGACATCGAGGAGCAGCTCCATCGTCGGCGGCACCTCGCTTTGGGGCGCCGGAGGTCGCGCCGGCGGTTCATCGACCGGATGTGACGGTTGCACGTCGATTCCCACCGGGTTCGCCAGCCCGGAAACCAGTTTCGGAGCGAACCCGATCCAAATCGGAGGTAGCGCCGTCTCGCCGAAGGTCAGGGTGACCGACGCGGAGATCTCGGGCACCTTCTCGGGAGCTCTTTCCGCGCCCGCCTCGCACGCGACTTCACGGCCCAAAATCCCGCCGATCCCTCGCGCCAATACGGAGAGCGACTGACCCAGAATTTCGAGCCAGGTATTGCGCGCCTCGGCCGTTTCCACCGTCTCCAGACCGGCGGCTTTCAGCGTGAGCGTTCCCGTGTACTCCCAACTCTGCTGCGGAGTGGCCACCCAAAGCGCCATCCCCGGAGCAATCTGGAAGGGTTGTTCCCACCACAGCAGCTCGGGCTCTGCCGCCGGTTCGCCTCCCGATTGCCAGGTGACCTCGGGCTTCTGATCGGCCATCGACGCCACAACCTGCGCCAGACCGGACACAAATTGATCAAGGAGTCCGCCAATCAGCTCCGGGACTTCGTTCGAGTTCACCGGATCGCTCATGCGGTCACCATCCCTCGCGCAGCCGGCCACTGCTCGGCCATCTGCCCGCGCAACCGGAGTATTGCCTGCGACTTCAATTGGGAGATCCGAGACTCATGCAGATTCACCACCTGCGCAATCTCCCGAAGCGTCAATTCCTCGGTGTAGTAAAGGCTGAGCACCGTGCGTTCGATCGCTGGAATGCGGTCGATGCTCGATGCCAGCAGGCGTTCCAGCTCAGAGCGTTCCAGTATTGCGGAGGGAAGCTTGTCGCCGTCATCCGGAATGTAGTGCAGCAGATCTTTGCCCTGCTCATTGCCCGCGTACTCCAAACTCGCCACATTCAGCCCGCGGATCTCCACCAGCCACTCATGGTATTCATCGACCGTGATGCCCAGTTCCGCCGCGACTTCGTCTTCGCCGGGGGAAGTATGCAGCCGTTGTTCGGCGGTCGCGATCGCCGCCTCGATCTGCTTCGATTTGCGTCGCTTCTGCCGCGGGGCCCAGTCCAGCCCGCGCAGGCTGTCCAGAATCGCGCCGCGAATCTTATACTCCGCGTAAGTTTTCAGTTTGACGTTGTGGCTCGCGTCGAAATTGTCGATCGCCGAGATCAGCCCCAGGACGCCGGTGGAAATCAGGTCGTCCAAACTGATGCTCTCGGGCAATCGTTCCTGTATCCGCCGCGCGATCAGCCTCACTTGCGGCAAATGCTCCAGGATGAGACGTTCTCGTTCGTCTTCGCTCATCTGATCCGACATCGGGTAGCCATACATACGCTTCCACTCATTGCCAAAACTCTTTCTATGCCGCCGACCTGGCTTGTACGCCGCGTACGGCCAGCACAAGATCCAGAACGCGTTCCTTGCTCGCCACTTCCAGGTCCTCTGGAATTCGCTGCCCGCTCGTGAAGAACGAGAGCGGTTTTCCCGTTCTCGCTGCCTCGCTCAAAATCGGTCCATACGAGGCCGTCTCATCGAGCTTGGTGAACAGCAGGTGCTGCGGCCGGAGAATCCCAAATGCGTCCACCATGCGTGATAGATCGGCAGGTTTCATCGATGCCGATAGGACCAGGTGAGTGTCGATATCGCCGCGCGTGGAAAGAAAGTGTCCCAGGCTCGCCGAATCTTCGAGCTCGCCGTATCCCAACCCGGGAGTGTCGATGAAAATCAGCTCTTTCCCCCGGTTCTCTTCAATCGCTTGCGCCAGGGACGTCACTGTGTCCAACACTTGAAAGCCGACGCCCAGAATCGCGGCATAGGAGCGGAGTTGGTCCGCCGCGGCGACGCGATACGTGTCCATCGAGAGCAGCAGCACAGGCCGGCGAGCCGCCAGGCCGTAGTTCACCGCCAGCTTGACGAGCGTCGTCGTTTTCCCGCAGCCCGGAGGCCCGACGAGAGCTACGATCTTCGGCTGTCCCGGACCCCGTCCAAGCGTTGCGTCGGCCGTAAAGCGACTGCTCAACTCTTCGACCAGCGCACGGCCGAACGCCGCCCCGTCCATTCGTTGGGGAGCGCGCCCGAGCGGCAGCCGCTGTCCCTGCAGGCGATCTCCCGCTGCCTGCACGACCTCGCGAGCCAGCTCCGCCGAAATCTCGGCGCCGGTCAACGTGGCGTAGGCATCGGAAACATCCTGGGAAACGCCGACCCATTGGGCGGGCGCGCACGCGGTCCGCGTAATCGCGCGCCGCATTCCCTCCAGCTCTTTCTTTAATTCGGCCACTTCCATCGAAAGACGGTCGGGCGGAGGCGCCGTAGGAATCATCTTCGACTCGCCCGGCAGGGTGAGCGACGCTTCGGTCGCCGCGCCCACTGGCCCGACGGTCGCAAACACCACCTCGTACTCGCCCAGATGGCGCGCCTCCAGCGGCGTCTTGCGGCTGTTCACCAGCATCGCTTCCTCGCCCATTTCCTGGCGCGCCGCGGCCAGGGCGTCTTCTACGGTGCGTGCATAGTAGGATTTAATCTTCATCGCAGTCCCGGCCCGGATCTGTCTCCGGACCATCTCTCGTGCATCTATCGGTAGTGCGGAAGATTCTCTGTAGGGTGCCGGCTACTGAATGTTGCCCAGGGACTGAACGCGCACTCCGGCCGGAACTTCGTTATGCGCCAGGAAGAACAGATTGGGAACCGTGGGTTCCACCATCTGCCGCAGGAAATATCGCGCCCCGCTCGACGTGATCGCTACCACCGGTGTCTCCGGCGACTGGATGCGCGCTGACACGCGATTCAGAATCTCGCGGATGTGCTGCGGCGCCAGTTGAATGTGGCTGTTCTGCTCGCCGTGCTCGATCGCCGCTTCCACGGCCTGCTCGATCGCGGGGTCCACGAACCAGGCCGGCAATTCGCCGGCGCGATTCAAATACGGCTTGACGATCGCCCGCCGGATCGCCTGACGCACATATTCCGTCAGCAGGATCGGGTTTCGCGTCGATACGCCGGCCTCGCCCAGCGCCTCCAGGATGGAGACGGAGTCGCGAATCGAGACTCTTTCGCGCAACAGGTTCTGCATCACGCGCTGCGCCGTGGCCAGCGGCAGCAGCTTCGGCACTACGTCTTCCACCACCTTGGGATGCTCCACACCCACCCGGTCCAACAGCCGCTTCGCATCCTGCCGGGAGAAGAGTTCGTGCGCGTGCCGCCGGATCACCTCGGAGAGGTGCGTGCCGAGCACGCTTACGCTGTCGACCACCGTATAGCCCGAGGTCCGCGCCCGATCCACGCGATCCGCTGAGATCCAGGTTGCGGCCATGCCGAAGGCCGGGTCGCGCGTCGCCTGTCCTTCTAGCGGCGTGCTCGCCGTTCCCGTGGCGATCGCCAGCTCACACCCTTGCGGCAGTTCGTAGCGCGCGATCTCCACGCCCTTCAGCGAGATCACGTATTCGCGGCTGCGCAGCGAGAGATTGTCGGTCACCCGCACCGGAGGCAGCAGATACCCGAGGTCCGTGGCCAGTTGCCGACGGATGGCCGAGATCCGGCGCAATAACGGCGATTCCTGCGCCCCTTCCACCAGCCCGATCAATCCCAGCCCCACTTCGATCGCCAGCGGCTCCACCCGAAGCAGCGCTTCCACACTGTCCTTCGCCGGAGCCGGCTTCCCGGTCTCCTCGACCGGCGAGGCGGCCGCCGCGACTTCGTTCTTCCGCATCCGCCAGCCCGCCGCACCCGCGCCGAATCCCAGCAGCAGGAAGGGCGCCTTCGGCATCCCGGGAAGCACGGCCAGGGCCAGCAGAACGCCGGCTCCCAGCAGCAGCGGCTGTGAGTTGCCCAAAATCTGTTTGTGGAACTCGGCCCCGAGCCGCGCGTCGGAGCTCGCCCGCGTCACGATCAGGCCGCCCGAGATCGAGATCATCAGCGCCGGAATTACCGTGACCAGGCCATCGCCGATCGTCAACACCGTGTACGTCTCGAGGGCGTGCCGGAAATCCATTCCGTGCTGCGTCACGCCGATCAGAAAGCCCGCAATGATGTTGATCGCGGTGATCAGAATGCTCGCCACCGCATCGCGCTGCGTGAACCGCGACGCGCCGTCCATCGCACCGTAGAACTCGGCCTCCGTCGCCAGCGCTTTGCGCCGCCGCTTCGCCTCCACTTCGTCGATCAGGCCCGCATTCAGATCGCCGTCGATCGACATCTGCTTGCCAGGCAGCGCGTCCAACGTGAATCGCGCCGTGACTTCACTGATGCGCACCGCGCCGTGATTGATGACGACATACTGGATCGCAATCAGCACCAGGAAAATTACCGCGCCGATCACATAATTACCGCCCACGACGAAGCTGCCAAACGCACCGATCACTTCCCCGGCCGCCGCCGTGCCCGTATTCCCGTTCAGCAGAATCAGCCGCGAGCTGGATACGTTCAGGGCCAGCCGGAACAGCGTCAATAAGAGCAGAGTCGTCGGAAACGATGTGAACTCCACCGGCCGGATCAGGTAGAGCGACACCATCAGGACCGTGACCGAGATCAGGATGTCGACCACAATCAGGAGGTCCAATAGGAAGCCTGGCAGCGGCGTAATCAGTGCGATGACGATCGCCAGCACGCCGAGCGGGACCGCCAACTGCCCCAGCGTTTCAAGCGGCAGTTTCTTGACCCAATCCGGCCAATCGGCGGCGGGCTTGGGTGCGGCAATGGCTTTCGTTGGCGTCATGCTACCCGGGCATCCTTCCGTTCATCAATCAGCAAGCCCGGCAGCGCCGTAGTCAACGCGATTACGATCGCCAGCACGCCGAGCGGGACCGCCAACTGCCCCAGAGTTTCGAGCGGCAGTTTCTTGACCCAATCCGGCCAATCGGCGGCGGGCTTGGGTGCGGCAATGGCTTTCGATGGCGTCATGCTACTTGGGCATCCTTCCGTTCATCAATCAGCACCGTGACCGAGATCAGGATGTCGACCACGATCAGGAGGTCCAACAGGAAGCCCAGCAGCGGCGTAATCAGCGCGTTTACGATCGCCGGCCAATCGGCGGCGGGCTTGGGTGCGGCAATGGCTTTCGATGGCGTCATGCTACCCGGGCATCCTTCCGTTCATCAGTTTGAAAATATAGGCCAGGATTTCGGCCACCGCGCGATATAAGTGCGGCGGAATCTCCTGCCCGACCTCGACCGATTTGTAGAGCGCCTGCGCGAGCGGCACATTCTCGATGATCGGCACACCGTGCTCGATTGCCTTTTGGCGAATGCGCAGTGCCAGGAAGTTCATGCCCTTGGCCACCACCATCGGCGCCGCCATTCCGTCCATCTGGTATCGGATCGCCACCGCGTAGTGAGTCGGATTGACCACCACCGCGGTCGCTGTCGGCACTTCGCGCATCATCTGTTTGCGCAGGCGGTCGCGCTGCAGCCGGCGAATCCGCGCCTTCATCTGTGGATTGCCTTCGACATCCTTCATCTCTTCGCGGATCTCCTGCTTGCTCATCCGCAAATCCGATTTGTAACGCTGCAACTGCCGCGCGAGATCCACGCAGCCCACCACCATAAACACTC
The DNA here is from genome assembly GCA_025463045.1 of Candidatus Solibacter sp. GTDB lineage: Bacteria > Acidobacteriota > Terriglobia > Bryobacterales > Bryobacteraceae > Solibacter. Next base: position 3,461 of record JAOAPT010000762.1, on the reverse strand, counting down.
CCGCGGCCTTCCAGAACAGTTCCATCAACGAGACCGCGATCAGGTTCATGCCGCTTTCCACGCTCTGCATCGGCAGTGCCATGAAAGCGTCCAGCTTCTCGCGCCCCACCACCCAGACCGCCCACAGAAAAATCGGCAGCAGAAACGTCGCCTGGAGCAGCGCGGGTATGTTCTGTTTGGGAAGGTCCTTGATCCTCGTCAGCGGATTGAAGCGCGCCAGGTCCGGCGCCAGCCGCTTGAGACTGATGCCGAAGCGCGTCGTCACCAGCCGGAACGCAAGCGTCGCGACCGCCACCGCCACACCGGCCATCACCAGCGGAAGAATCTGCTGGCGAAAGATCAGCCACATCAGATGGATCAGGTCCTCCGGATGCAACTCGGGCGCAAATGCCATGCGGAAGATCGCGCGCGTGGTCTGTTTCAACTGCTCGAACCACTCCGCCCCGCCCGAACCCAGCAGGCCGAGAAAGACCATGAATTGCAGCGCCGAGACGAATTCCTTCGCCGCCGGAAACTGACCTTCGGTACGCGCCTTCTCGAGGCGTCGTTGCGTCGGTTGTTCGGTCTTTCCGCTCTTGTCCGACATCGTGTGTCATATTCCGAGCAGCCGGTGCGCCGTCCCCATGGCGTGACCGCTGATCTCGCGCATTACGCGCGGAAAGATAGCCGAAACCCAGCTCAAGAGCACTAGCGCAGTGAGCATCTTGGCGGGAAACGCCAGACTCAGCAGTTGAAGTTGGGAGTTGAGCCGTCCGAGCAGCGCCAGCGCAACGTCCACCATCACCAGCAGCGCGACCACGGGAAGCGCGAGCCGCACCCCGACCGAAAACAGAACCGCGCCCAGCCGGATCACCGGCTCCGCGCTCGCCCGGCTGAAAACATAGACTCCGGCCGGCACCTTGTCCAAACTCTGCGCGAAAAGGCGCAACACTTCCCGGTCCAGCCCCATCGCGAAGAACAGCATTCCCGCCATTAACTGCGCGAACACGAGCAGAATTCCCGAATCGGCCTCCGAGTTTGGGTCGATCGTCGAAGCGTACGCGTAACCCGCCTGTAGCCCGAGCACCTGCGCGGCGAGCATCAAAGATTCGAGCGTGATCGCCACCGTAATGCCGATCGCGAGGCCAATTGCCGCCTCCGAGAGCACCCAGCCTGCGAGCGTGGCCACCCCGACATTCGCGGCTTCTACCGCCGGCCACCGGCCGAATAGCGCCACAGTGAACCCCAGCGCGAGCGCGGCCCGTACCGTTTCGGGTGCGCCGCGTATCCCCGGCAGAGGGACAAAAATGAGCGCTCCACCCACCCGTGCCAGCACCAGGAGAAAGCCGTACAGCGTGCCTGCGGACAGCGTGAGATTACTTGGCATACTGGCCCAGATTCCCCAGAATCGAGATGGTGTAGTCCATCGTGCGGTGCAACATCCACGGCAGCAGAAACAGGAGACCCGCCAGAAAGGCCACGAGGCGCGGGATCGTGCTGAACGCGCTATCCTGCATCGAGGTCGCGATCTGCACCAGACTGATCAAGACGCCCGCGATGAAGCCGATGATCAGCAGCGGCGCCGCCAGCCAGAACGTAGTCATAAAGGCGTGCCGGATGATCTGCACCACGGTTTCCGGCGTCATGAGTAGAAGCTCCTCATCAGCGAACCGATCACCAGATTCCAGCCGTCCACCAGAACGAACAGGAGGATCTTGAAAGGCGCCGAGATCATCACCGGAGGCAGCTGGACCATGCCGATCGACAGCGTCACGGAAGCGATCACCAGGTCGATAATCAGGAACGGCAGAAACAGCACCGCGCCAATCTGAAAACCCGTTTTGAGTTCGGAAAGGATGTAGGCCGGGATCAGGACTTTCATATCGAGATCGGCCGCCGTCCGCGGAGCCGGCGCGTGCGAGATCTCGACGAACAATCGAATGTCTTTTTCGCGGGCGAACTTCGCCAGAAAGTTGTGCAGCGGCTTGGTGCCCTGCTCCAACGCCTTCTCCGGTGTCAGTTGACCGTTCTCCATCGGCTCCCAACCCTGGTGGTACATGTCGGCCATCACCGGCTGCATCACCAGCAGCGACAGGAACATTGCGAGCCCCAGCAGCACCTGATTGCTCGGCGTCGATTGCGTGCCGAGTGCCTGCCGGAGAAAATGCAATACGATGACGATCCGCAAAAACGGCGTGATCGACATCACCGCGGCCGGCAACAGCGTCATCAGGGTGAGCATGATGACGATCTGCATCGGCACGCTCAGCGACGCACCGTTCTTCCCCGGGGTAATGCCGAGCAGCGAGAACGGCTCGGTCGCCGCCCCCAGCGCCATCTGCGCGCCGGCGATGCCGCACACCAGAATCCGCCAAAGCCTCATTGGTCTTCCTCCGCGTGCCGCCCGAAACTCTTCAGCAGCGTGCAGCCCGAAGGCGAAGACGCCAGCAGCAACTCGGTCTCCCCCAGCCGCACCAGGTGCAGCACCTGTTGTGGTCCGAGCGAGAGCCGCTCCACACACTCCATCCGCCGGCCGACGGATTTCCGCATCAGCGCCACGCCGCCAAACCCGCGCCGGCGCAGCACCCATAACGTCGCTCCGAGCAGCAGGAGCACTACTCCCACCGCCGCTATCTGTTCCATCACGTCCATGCCAAGCCTCAGTAATCGTCCCGAAAGTCGGTGATCCGCACGCCTAGCGCGTTCTCGATCACCACGATTTCGCCAGAGCCGCAAAGGACCCCGCCGATGTAGATATCGATGTTTTCACCGGCGCTCCGCGATGTGCAGATCACGCAGCCCTCTTCGAGCTGCAGCACCTCGCGCGTGGTCATCATGCGCCGATCTAATTCGACCTCGATATCCACCGGCACGTCGCCCAGCGGTGCAACTTCTTCCTTTGGCGTCATCTTGCTCCGGTATACTGATCGGCGGTTCCGGGAGAAAGGTTTAGGGTCTTTCTCCTAGAAAGCCGCCGCGACCTTAGGCCTAACGTTTCAGGTTGATGGTTTCCTGGCTGAGTTCGTCGACCGTCGTGATCACTCGCGAATTCGCCTGATACCCGCGCTGGAGCACGATCAGATTCGTGAACTCGCGCGCGATATCCACCGTCGACGCCTCGATCGCGCCGCCCACGATGTCGCCGCGTCCGCCCGTGTTCGGCAGTCCGATCGCCGGCGTCGCCGTTCGCGCGCTCACCTGGTAGTTGTTGTTGCCCGCCGCGATTAGCGATTCCGGATTACGCACGCTGGCCATCGCCACCTGTCCCACCACCACCTGCTGCCCATCGGAGTACTGCGCCAGCATCTTGCCGCCATCGGCCAATCCGACGCGGACCAACTGTGCCGCCGCCGAACCATTCTGCGAACTCGCCGAGGGCGCCGAGAGCTGCCCGAATTGCGTGATGCGACCCGCTCCCGATGACGTGAACGGATTCCAATTCAGGTGCATGTCCGCCGCTCCGCTGGTCAGCCCCGGAATAT
>JAOAPT010000732.1 GCA_025463045.1 Candidatus Solibacter sp. | reverse complement strand
CGATCAACGCCGATAACACAAAGAATTTTTAGCGCCCCCCGCCCGTACCCTTGGGAGGAGTTGCATCGGGACGCGGCTTCAATGTCTCCGCCGGTGCCATGCCTGGAACTTCGTTCGGGAAATATCCTTCGCGCGCGCTGATCTTCACATTCGGCAGGCCCGGAATATCCACTGTGATCTTCCGATACTGCTTCGGCTTCGCTTCCTGATCGATATCCGGCTTATAGCGCAAAATGTACTGCGTCGTGATCTCGCCGCCGATCCCGCCGACTGCTTTGATGATCCCGTTCGAAATCTCCGCCGCGTAGCCGCCCGTGCCCACCGTCAGCGCGTAGTTGCCGTCGTCCGACGGATTCGAAAGGTACCCCGACACGTTCTTGTATAGCGAATTCAGCGGATACTCCACGTGGCCGCCGGTCTTGTGCGTCAAGCGCTCCAGGACATCCTGCGCCTCGTTCGAGAAACCGAACGCCATCGTGCTCACCGCGTAGACCGTCACCAGATTGCGCTGCGCCAGCTCGAGCACTTCTTCCAGATTGTGCTTGCTCGCATTATCGTGCCCATCGCCGATCACGATGATGACGCGCCGCGGTTCATACGGCTCGCCCTTGACCAGTTCGCGCCGCGTGCACGCCAGGTAGATCGCATCGAACAGCGCCGCTCCGCCGCCCGGCTTCATCTTGCGGACCTTATCGGCGATCTTGTCCGAGTCCCACGTTGTGTTCACCGCGATATCGGCCGTGTTGCCGTAGGAGATCAGATAGCCCGTGTACCGCTTATCCCCGGGGAGCAGATTCCACACCAGCTCGAGGATCGCGTCCTGATACGTCTTCCAATGGATGCGCGAATTGTTGCTCAGGTCCACCAGGAAGCCGGCCACGATCGGCTGCTTCTCGTCGTGCGTGAAGAACTCGATGTTCTGCGGCTTGCCCTCGTCCAGCACCCGAAAATCCTTCTTCACCAGGTTGGAGACGAAGCGGCCCTTGTCGTCGGTGACCGTCACCGGCACGATGACGTCGGTGACCTGCGTGCGGAACTGCGCCCTCGCCGCGTCGGACTGTGGAGCCCCCTGTGGGGTTGGCGCGGCGGGCGGTTGCGGTGGGGTTTGCTGAGGTACCGCGGGCACGCAAAGAAGCAGACCGCAGAGGGAACGAGCAGCGAAGACGCGTAAGGCAGACATGACGGCGTTGGTATTATTCTACCGCGCGCCGCCGCTGCCTGGTGCATACCTCCCGGTGCATACCTCCCGGCGCACACCCGGCCGGTCAATCCTTGACCGCCACGACATCGACCGCAAATCCCGCGTCCATTCCCGGCAGCCCCTCGAAGAGCAGCAGCGATCCCGCGGGCGTGCCGAAGAACGAGCCGCGCAGCCTCCGCACCTGCTGCGCAATCGATTCGGCCAGCGGATAGTAATGCGCGAACGCCACGTCGCGCGTGGTCACCCCGCTCGCTTCCAGCGCCTTCTGCATGCGCTCGAACGCCAGCCGGGAATTCGACTCTTCATACCCGTAGCTCACCTGCGTTCCGGTCAGCACGACGTGCGGCGCCGCTACCAGCGCCGCGACGGGCTCGCCTTCCTTCGGCTCGAACTGAACGCGCGTCCCCGTCTTCCAGCGCAGGCGCGCCACCGCTTCGCAGGCCGCCAAGCCCCGCGACGGAGCGCGCTGCGTCTGCACATAATTGAGCGCCGCATGCGCGAAGTCGGCTTCCACCAGCTTGCGCGTTTCCGCCAGATTCTCGAGCGAGCTCAGGAAGCAGGTGACGCGCACCACATCGGCGGGTTCGCTGCCTGCCGCCTTCAGCGCCTGCTTCAAGCTCTCCAGCGATTTCACGGTGAGCGGCGCCACCGCGTCCAGCGGACTCGGCGATGTGGCGACCCGCGCCGCCAGGAAGACCAGTCCCTGCGGATTGACTTCCCTCCTGGACGAGGCGATGCCTTCCAGCACGACTTGCGCGCCTTCGAGCGGCAGTCCGCCGGATTGAATCAGACTGAGCGACGGCAGCGGCAGTTTCTTGTCGTTGAAGGCTTCGCTTACCAGGTCGCGGACCCGGCGCAGATCGCCCGATCCGGCGGCAAACGCCCGAATCTTGAGCACCGGATTTCCCGCCGTCTCCCTCGTCAGCGCCTTGAGCGCATCGCGCACCTGCGCCGACAGCAGACCGCGCCCGGAAAGCGGCGTGACGTGGAAGGTCAGCCGCCGCGTCTCCCCCGTGACCGCACTCGGCAACTCTTTGGGGAGCTGCAGCGTCTGGGTGATGTCTTCCTTCTTGGGCTTCTTCTTCTGCGCGGCGGGCGCGGCGAGTATACTGGTCAACACGCAGGCCAGCAGGATCCATTGCAGCCGTTTCAGGCCGCTCCCCGTCCAAGGTGCGTGAGCGTTGGCCTGTTTCATGAGAAGGAGGTTTCTATTCCGCAGCGTTGCTAGAATCTAGAACTAGGATTGTAGCAAACCAGAATTTGACCCCAGGAAATCGACCGCCCCGTCGGCGCTCCGTTGAAGAACGCACCGCAAACAGTGCCGCGACCGTAAGGGAGCGGTGGTCCTGTTCGGCGACCACCGCTGGTCTGAATTAATCAAAACCCGCCGAAAACCGGAAATTACGGCCACAAAGATGCCTCGCCGGAGGCCTTACAATGCATTCTGGCGGGCCGTCGAATGGTTTCGTATCCCCCCGCGCGGGAGCACTTTCGATTTTGGCGAATTCTTCACAGCTTCTCACGGTCGCGGCTCTGATAGGGCTCGTTCTTCGCGGTGTTTCGCGGGCGGAACGCCCATCCCAACAGGC
>JAOAPT010000727.1 GCA_025463045.1 Candidatus Solibacter sp. | reverse complement strand
GCCGAGCGCCATCCGGATGCCCATTTCATGCATGCGGCGCGACACTTGATAATGGAGCACGCCGTAGATTCCGAGGGCGGCAAGCAGCAGCGCGAGCGCGCCGAAGATGCCGGCCAGCACGGCGGTGAAACTGACCGGCGAAATCTCGCGCTCGACGTACGTCGTCATCGGCTGCAACTTGGCAATCGCGAGCGTATGGTCGCGGCGGCGCAGCATTTGGCGGATCGCCGGCGCGAGCGAGAGCGGTGGGACACTGGCGCGCAGCACGTAGCTCAGCGGCGAGCGCGGGCTCTGCTCGAACGGAACGTAAATCTCGCCGCGCAATTGTTTGGCGAGCGAGTGATTGCGCATGTGCTCGACGACGCCGACGACTTCGCTCTGCAGCGGGACGAAGCCCTGCGCTGTCACGTGCTCCGCCATGATCTTGCGCCCGATGGCAGGCTGCCCTGGCCACGCGGTGCGCGCCAGCATCTCGTCGACGATCACCACCTGCCGTCCGCCGAGGCGATCCTGGGCGTCGAAGTAGCGGCCTTCGAGCAGGCGCGCTCCCATCGCGGCGAGATAGCCGGGCGTCACGCAGCGATAGTCGGCCAGCATGGCGGCACCCTCGTTCTCCGACTTGCCTTCGGGGATGTAGGGGCTGTACCAGTTGGGATAGTCATCGAGCGGCAGGTGCGAGGTGGCGCCGACGTGCTCCACACCGGGCAGCGCGGCGAGTTGCGACTCCCAGTCCTTCACTCCCTGAAGCCATGCCGCGGTGTTCGGAAACTGTCCGAGACCGAGTTGGAAGGTGAGCAGTTGGCGCGGTTCGAAGCCCGGGCGCACGTCACGAATTTTACCCAGAGTGCGGATGGTTAGGCCCGCGCCGATGACCAACACGCAGCCCATCGTGATCTCGCCGACGATCAGCGCGGCACCCAATCGCCGACGCAGCGGGACGTTGCCCGCGCCGTTCTCGCGAAGCGTTTGCATGAGCTGCAACCGTACCGCTTCGAGTCCCGGCGCGAGGCCGAACAGCAGCGCCGTGCCGAGCGTGATCGTAGCGGCGAACGCGAGCACCGGCCAACTCATCGACACCTCGCCCAAATGCGCGAAGCGTTCCGGCCGGATCGCGAGCAGTCCGCGAACTCCCGCCCAACCGAGCGCGATTCCGGCGAGTCCGGCGGTCCCGCAGAGTACGAAGCCTTCGGTCAGTAACTGGCGCACGATGCGCGCGTGAGAAGCACCCAGCGTGCCACGCAGCGCGATCTCCTTGCGCCGTTCACTGGCGCGCGCCAGCAGCAGGCTGGTGACGTTGACGCAGCAGATCAGCAGTACGAAGGCCGCGCCGCCGAAGAGCGCGATTACCGCGGGCTGGACGTCGCGCACCGCGTCCGCCTGCATGCCCACCAGATGGAACTGCAGATTCTCCGCGGCGAATTCGGTGTACGCGCCGCGAATCTCGGAGGCGACGCGGTCGAGATCGCGCTGCGCGTCGGCAAGCGATACGCCGCGCCTGGTGCGCGCGATCATGCGGATGTAATACAGCGTCTTCGGGTCTTTATACACGTTGTCGTTGAACGGCGTGAAGCCCTGAACCTCGGCCGGGATATTGGCCTCCGGCGGAAAGTAAAGCTGAAAACCAGGCGGCATCACGCCAATCAACGTGGCGCCGATGCCTTGCGCCTGGGGTAGTCCCTTGCCGAGCAGCGCGGGGTCGCCGGAGAATTTGCGCCGCCAGAATCCATCGCTCAGCACGATCGCGGAACGCCCGCCGGCGCGCTCTTCGGCCGAAAACGTACGACCCAGGCCCGCACTCACGCCGAGCGTGTCGAAGAAATTCGGTGTCACCTGCGCGACCTTCGCCTGCTCCGGATTGTCCCCGCCGGTGAACGTCGAAGTCCCTACCCAGATGCCCGCGACGCTCGCCAGCGATCGCGCGCGGCGTTCCACTTCGCCGAGAATCGGGCCGGACACGGGCGCGCGGTCGGCGCCCATCTTTTGAAAGCTGGTCCAGATCACGCCGAGGTGCTCGGGATGCCGGTAGGGTAGCGGGCGCAGAAGCACCGCATACGCCACGCTGAATACGGCCGTGTTGACCCCAATGCCGAGCGCCAGCGTCACCAGGGCGACGCAGGCGAATCCTGGACTCCTGCGTAGCCCGCGCCAGCCGTACCGGACATCCTGGAGAAACGTCTCGCATGCAGCTCCGACAAAGCCCTCCCGTACGCGTTCCTTCACCTGCTCGATGCCCTCGAACTCGATCCTTGCCGCGCGCCGCGCTTCGGCAGGCGTCATGCCGCGCCCCGTGAAGCGGTCCACCAGCATGTCGAAACAGGAGCGCAACTCCTCATCGAGCTCGTCTTCCAATTGGCGGCGGCGGAAGAAGAACGAATACAGATTGTGAGCGCGGCTGATCAACGACACGCTATCCCTCCGATTCGAGCATCCAGTTCATCGCACTACTCATGCGCTGCCAGTTCCGCTTCTCCTCGACGAGTTGGCCGCGCCCCGACTTAGTCAACGTGTAATACCGCGCACGTCGGTTATTGGCCGACGGCGCCCACTCGCCCGTGATCCAGTCCTGCTGTTCCAGGCGGCGGACGGCCGGGAAGAGCGACCCGGGCTTTACGGTAAATACCCCATGAGTCACCTGATGGATACGATCCGCGATTCCCAGGCCGTGCAGCGGCCCGAGTTCAAGGGCTCGTAAGATCAACAGATCCAAGGTTCCCTGTAGAATTTCCATAGAAAACACAGATAGACTACCACATATAGACGAGCATTCCTATAGAACGTCTTTAGGAGATGTGATATTTACAATTTTCCCGTCACAGATTTGGGTGGTCTGTCGTCATAGTTAGTCAATAACTATGCGCCACCGTATCTGTATACTCCTATTCGCGGCCATCGCCGCGCATTCCCAGACCCGGAAACCAGCCACGCTGCTCGATGCGATGAAGGTGGAGCTGGCACGTTCCATGGAGCAGCTCAAGAAGCAGCCGATCGCGCCCTACTTCCTAAGCTACGAGATCATCGAGACCGAGTCGGCCGGCGCGACCGGCAGCTTCGGCGCTCTGCTCTCAAGCAATCGCGGAAGCCGCCGCCGGATGCTCTCGATCGATCTCCGGGTCGGCGATTACAAGCTGGATAACACGCATCCCATCCGCGGTACGGCGATGATCATGATGGACAACTTCAGTTCCTACCAGATGTCCATTGAAGACGATCCCGATGCGATCCGCGCGATGCTCTGGTACTACACCGACCTCAAGTACAAGCGCGCCATTGAACAACTGATCAGCGTCCGGACGAATGTAAAGGTCAAGGCCGAGGAGACGGACAAGGCGGGCGATTTCTCGCCGGGCAAAGGCGAGACGTACGCCGAGAGCGCGGCGAAAGCGCTCGGCGTCGACCAGAAAGCGTGGGAGGACAAGGTGCGGCAGTACACCGCGCCGTTCCAACGCTATGGCAACATCTATACGGCGCGCGCCGCATTCACGGCTAACCGCGAAACGCGCTGGTTCGTTTCCAGCGAAGGCGCCGCGCTCGAGACGGCGGAGAACGCGTATCGCCTGCAGCTCACCAGCTTCGCCAAGGCGTCCGACGGGATGGAACTGCCGCGCTACGAGAGCTTCTTCAGCTCGACGCTCGCCGGATTGCCGGACGATGCCAGCGTGCTCCGCGCCGTGGACAAGATGACGAAGGACCTGATGGCTCTGAAGAACGCGCCGGTGATGGACCCCTTCGTCGGTCCTGCGATACTGAGCCCGCGCGCGACCGGCGTTGTCTTCCACGAGATCTTCGGGCACCGCATCGAGGGCCAGCGCGAGAAACGCGAGAACGAGGGGCAGACCTTCCGCGACAAGGTCGGGAAGAAGGTGCTGCCCGAATTCCTCTCGGTGTATGCCGACCCGACGATGCACAAGCTCGGTTCGACCGAGCTCGCCGGCTATTACAAATACGATAACGAGGGTGTCAAAGCGCAGCGCGTCACGGTGGTGGAGAACGGCATACTCAAGAATTTCCTGATGTCCCGCCTGCCGATCGATGGCTTCCCCAACTCCAACGGCCACGGGCGCCGCGCGCCGGGCTACAACGTCGCGGGCCGGCAGAGCAATCTGATCGTCGCGGCCTCGAAGACCGTCTCGCGCGACGAACTGAAGAAATTGCTGATCGAGGAGGCGAAGCTCGCCAAGGTGCCATACGGCCTGTACTTCGAAGACATCGCCGGCGGGTTCACCTCCACCGGCCGCAACAATCCGAACTCGTTCGAGGTGATCCCTATTATGGTCTACCGCATCTATCTGGACGGCCACGAGGAGCTCGTCCGCGGCGTCGATCTGATCGGCACGCCGCTCACCGTCTTCACGCGCATTCTGGCGGCGGACGACCAACAGGCGGCCTTCAACGGCACGTGCGGCGCGGAGTCGGGTCCAGTGCCGGTATCGGCCGGCGGGCCGGGCCTGTTGATCAGTCAGATTGAAGTGCAGAAGAAGCCGAAGTCGCAAGAGCTCTCGCCGATTTTGGCGCCGCCCTTCGACGATAAATAGACGATAAGTAGACGATAAGTAGACGACGGGAGAATCCCATGACGCGAAAACTATTCACTGCCGCCCTGCTCTGCGCTTCCGCCGCATTCGCCGCCGAAGATGTGGTGATGAAGGCGATGCGCGACGAACTCGCGCGCTCCATGAAAAAGCTGCAGCTCGAGAGTCTCCAGAAGCCCTACTTCATCTCCTACCGCGAAGTGGAGACCGACACGTGCGCCGTGTCGGCGAGTTTCGGCGCGATCCTGTCGAGCATGTGCGAACCACCGGCAACGCAGCCGCGTTCGCGCCAACTCGCCGTCGAGGTGCGCGTCGGCGACTACGCGCGCGACAACACCAATTTCTACGCCTTCCGCATGCAGGCCTCGGGCGTCGTGCGGATCATGGGCGGCGATGCCCTCTCGGTCCCTGTCGACGATAACTACGACGAAATCCGCCGCCAACTCTGGCTCGCCACCGACAGCGCGTACAAACAGGCGCTCGACGTGTACGCGAAGAAGAAGGCCGCGCTGGAGAATCGCACGCGCACCGACGACGCGCCCGATTTCAGCAAGGAGCCGGTGATCAGCGACACCGAGACCACGCCAATCGCGCCCTGGAATCGCGCCGAGGTTGAGGCCGGTGCGAAGGCGCTCTCCACCATCTTCCGCGAATTTCCGGGCGTTGCCGATTCCGAAGTGCGGTTCAACTCCAATACATCGCTGACGCGTTTCGTCAACTCGGAGGGCACCTGGTACACCCGCCAGACGGGCCTCGCGTCGTGGCAGGTGAACGCCAGCACGCAGGCCGTCGACGGGATGCCGATTGCGGATTTCGACATGGCGCATGGGCGCTCCCTGCGCGACCTTCCCTCACGCGATGAACTGGCCAAACGAGTACGCTCGCTCGCGTCGCGGGTCGAAAAGTTGCGGACCGCCGCCCTCGTGGAACGCTATACGGGTCCCGTGTTGTTCGAAGGCCAGGCGGCCGCCGAGATGGTGATGCAGGGGTTGGCCAACGCGATCGTCGGAGTCCCGCGCCTGGTCGTGGACGATTCCCGTTTCGAGAAGATGTTCGCCAGCGACGATGGCACGTTCGCCGACAAGATCGGCGGCAAGGTGCTGCCCGACTTCCTCAGCCTGACCGACAATCCGGCGGCACGCGAATTCGGCGGCAAGCCGCTATTCGGCAGCTACCAGGTCGACGAAGAGGGCGTGAAAGCACGGCCGACACAGATTGTCGACAAGGGTATCTGCGTGACGATGCTGCGCTCGCGAGCGCTGATTCCCAACACCACGGCGAGCACCGGCAACCGGCGCACGATGGGCGCAATGCCAAGCAACCTGCTCTTCACCGCGGAGAAGAGCCTGACTGCGGATCAGCTCAAGGCGGAACTGCTGCGCCTCGTGAAACTTCGCAACCGGGAGTACGGCATTCTCGTGCGCCGCTTGAACAATCCTTCAGTGGCATTGGCATCCAACCGAGGCCGCACGATCATCATCACCAGCCGCGGCGCGGGAGCGGTCGATGTGGAGCCGGCGATCGAGGCGTACAAGGTATATCCGGACGGCCGCGAGGAGTTGGTGCGCAACCTGAACATCAACGGCCTGACGCTGGGGAGCTTCAAGGACATCGTGGCAGTCTCGGACACGTCGAACGTCTTCAGCGCGCCGTTCCGCACGAAGCGGATTTCGCCGGCTACCGCGGGGACGTTCCTGGTTGGCGCACAGCCGCTGGTATCGGTCGCGGTGCCGAGTTTGTTGTTCGACGATCTGACGCTGCAGCGCCCGACCGGCGACGTACCGAATCTCCCGTTCACCAAACACCCCTTCTTCGACAGCAAGTAAAATTGGGTGGGGATTATTTACCGGTACTAACTCGTTTCTTCTAATCTCACCGGTCAGGTGATCGAGGCTGTCTGAAGATAGCGCGCCAGCAGTTCCTCTTCGCTAACTTCGATCGCCCTGGCATACTGGCGGATATAACTAACGTTATATATTCCGCCCGGGAGCTTGCCGAATTGGGCGTGCTCGATGGCTTCCAGGTAGCGAACACCGATCTTGGTGGACTGCGCGATCTGGTCCAGCGAAATTCCTTTCCGGTGACGCAGGGCCGAGAGGTCCGATTGTGCTGTCATGCGCCCGTTACATGCATTTCAGGGGCAAATCCGCTATCGCGGATCCGGCCGGACGATCAAGGGCTGCGTGTAGGAGCGGCCGTCGACGGTCAGCTTCACCGTGTAAGTGCCCGGCGGCATCCACTCGCCCTGCAGTCCGGGAGTGTCGCGATAGATCGCCGAGATGGGATACTCGCCTCCGCGGCGGCGCGCTTCACCGGTGGGCGCGGCGTGCAGATCCCATACGAAACGATGCATCCCCGCGGCGGCGGAAGGCCGCGTGAATGGACGAATCCAATAAGTCGGAACATTGAGTAACGGGTCGGGAGCCGGAGGCTGGTCCGTACTCTCATAACGTGCGAGCACCTTGCCGGTCGAATCGAGTATGTCGATCACCACGGCGCCCGTGGCGGCGGACTTCAGGTTGTAATACAGAATCGCGCCATCGGGCGGATTATTGCCCGCGGGCTCTTCGGGCGGCAGTGGCGTATCAGTGTTCTGATTGCGCGCATAACGGATCGTGATCCGCGGAGCGTACAGCGTCGTCTCGGCCGTGATCTCACGCAGCGGGCTGATGTCGTCGAGAATCCAGAAGCCCCGCCCGTGCGTGCCCACTACCAGGTCATCCTCGTGCACCACCAGATCGCGGATCGAAGTCCCCGGCATATTCATCCGCAGCGATTGCCAGTCGTCGCCATCGTTGAAGCTCACGTAGACCGCGAGTTCCGTCGCGGCGTAGAGCAGGCCCTTGCGCACGGTGTCCTCGCGGACGGCATTCACGGGCGCGTCCGGCAGCCCGCGGACCGTCTCCTTCCACGTTGCCCCGCCATCGTGCGTGCGCCAGATGTGAGGCTTCAGATCGTCGAGCCTCAGGCGATTGACGGCAGCGTACACCGTGTCGTCGTCGAAGCGCGACGCGTCGAGCTGCGCGATCTTGCTCCACGGCGTCAGCGCGGGCGGCGTGACGTTCTTCCAGTTCTTGCCGCCATCGCGCGTCACGTGAATCAGTCCATCGTCGGTGCCCGCCCAGATCACGTTGACGTTGCGCCGCGAGGGAGCGATCGAATACACCACGCCGCGCCGCGTGGCCTGCTGCTTCGCCGCGTCCGGATACGCCGCGACGCTCGGCGGCAGTTCGTAAGTCTCGCGCGAAAGGTCGGGGCTGATCGCCTCCCAGTTGCGGGCGCCGTCCGTCGTCTTCAGGACGACCTGCGCGCCCAGGTACAGCACGTGCGGATCGACGTAGCTGAACAGCAGCGGCGCGGTGCGCAGGAACCGGTAGTTGCCGCGCGGATTCAATTCCTCCACCTCGCCGGTCACGCGATTGTAGCGCGTGCCCTTGCTGCCGTAAATGATGTTCGGATTGAGCGGGTCGGGCGCGATGTAGCCGTACTCGTCGGCGCCCACCGGATGCCAGTCGCGAAACGTGATCTGCCCATCGTTGCCGCGGCTTGCCACGCCCGCCGAGCCGCTCTCCTGCTGCCCGCCGTACACCCAGTAGGGCGTCTGATTGTCGGTGTTGACGTGATAGAACTGCGCGGTCGGCTGGTTGTACCAACTACTCCACGTCGCGCCGTAATTCACGCTGATCGTCGCGCCCTGGTCGGCTGCCAGCAGGATGATATTCGAGTTATCCGGATTGATCCAGATGGTGTGATAGTCGTCCCCGCCCGGTGCGCCCTTGATCGCCGTGAAGCTCTGTCCGGCGTCCGTCGACCGGTACGTCGACGTGTTGGCGACGTAGATCACGTCCTTATTCTTCGGGTCGACGCGCACGCACGCGAAGTCGCCGCCGCGCCCGTAGACACGCTGCTCGCCGTTGATCTTCTTCCAATTCGCGCCCGCATCGTCGGAGCGATACACTCCGCCCGCATCGCCGCGAGCTTCCACCATGGCGTACATGCGATTGCCATCGCTCGGCGCGAGCGCGATCCCGATGCGCCCCAGCCCGCCCTGCGCGTACGTGGGAAGTCCCGCGCCGATCGGGTTCCACGTCGTGCCGCCGTCCGTCGACTTGTAGAGCCCGCTATTCGGCCCCGAGAAGGCGCCGTTCTCCCACGGACCCTGCTGCGCCTGCCAGAGCACCGCGTACACGTTCTGCGAATTGCGCGGATCGAACGCGAGATCGATCGCGCCCGTGCGGTCGTCCTTGTACAGCACCTTCTGGAACGTCTGCCCGCCATCTGTGGAACGGAACACGCCGCGCTCCGCATTCGGCCCGTACGGGTGCCCGAGCGCCGCCACGAACAGGCGATTGGGATTGCGCGGGTCCACCACGATTGCCGGAATCTGTTGCGCGTCGCGCAGACCGAGGTGCGTCCAACTCTTCCCGCCATCGTTCGATTTGTACATCCCGTCGCCCACCGAAAGATCGGGCCGCTGCAATCCCTCGCCGCTGCCGGCGTACATCACGTTCGCGTCCGAGGGCGCGAGCGCGATCGCACCAATCGACCCCGTCGGCTGATCGTCGAAGAGCGGCTTCCACGTGCGGCCGTAATCGTCCGTCTTCCACACGCCGCCATTGTTGACGCCGATGTAGAAGACGTTCGGCTGGCTCGCGATCCCCGCGGCGCCCACCGTGCGTCCGCCGCGGAACGGTCCGATATCGCGCCAGCGCAGACCGGCGTACAGCTTTGGATCGACGCTCTGGGCAGAGACAATCGTGGCGAGAAATATCAGCGCGAAGCGATGCATCGTTTTATGCAGGATAGCACCGGCTCGCCGCCGCTTCCGCGCTACCCCAGCGCGCGAATGAAGCTCAAATTCCGCCGCATATCGGCCTCGAGCGTCGCCGCCGATTTCGCGTCCGTCTCCAGGTTCGCGTATCCCGTGAACCCGATCTCGCGGATCGCCTGCATGATCGGCGCGAACTGAATCCTGCCCTCGCCCAGGTAGTTCGGATTGTCCTTCAGGTGGATCTGGCAGATGCGATCCTTGCCCAGCCACCGCAACTCCTTCACGGGGTCGAAGCCCTTCCCCGTCGAGTTGCCGACATCGTAATACACCAGCACGTTTTTCGACCCGACGGTATCGAGAATGCGCGCGTTGTCCTCCGCCGAAATCGTATTCTCCAGCCCGAGGATCACGCCGGCCTTCTCCGCTTCCGGCGCGAGCGAGCGCAGCACGCCCGCCGTATCGTCCTGCTCCTTGCGATCCTCGATCGCCCACTTGCCGAAGAACGGCAGCAGCAGCACCTGCGTGCCCACCGCCTTCGTCAAGCGGATCGAATCGCGCACCCAGCGCACCGCCAGCGGATCGCTCTTGAGCCCGTTCTCGTGCAGCCGGTCCGCGCACGTGCCGTCGATCGGAATCTTGTATTCCTTGGAGAGCGCGATGCAGCGCGCGATCACGTCGGGATTGTCGAGCGGCATCTTATCGTCCACCAGCTTGCGGCCGCAGGAAACCTGCACGCCATCGAACCCGAGCTTTGCGGCGAGAGGAATCGCCTCCGGATTGGCGGCAAGGCGCAAGTTCCAGTCGGTGATGCCGATCTTGAGTTTGGCGGGAGCGGACCGGAGGAGGGGCGCCGACAACGCGGCGGCGAGCAATTCACGGCGAGTCATGACGCCCTCCAGTGTACGCCGAGGCAGGCTGGATGTGGAAGATGCGATTCTCCACGGCAGAGGAATGCGAGGAGTGGTTGCGCGGGCGCGAACGGACCAAGCCCGACGAAATCCCCGGCGTGCACTTCGTACGAGTCATGTATCCAGCCAAAGGGCACGAGTATCGATTCCTCGCTCGATGGGTGTCCCAGTTTCTGACCTACCGGATGCCGGTGCTCCTCTGGATCACGGAATCGGGAATCTGGCCCTCCTCGGAAAACTGGCATCTCTACTACAAGCTCCGTCAGAGCTACGCAGACCATCGCCTGCTCGACGAAGCCCCCGGACAGCTCTTCCTGGATTACGAGACCGAGGACCTTGCCACGTTGCTGCAAATTGCGCTGCTCAACGGCTGGGGCGGCTACCTCCTGACCGACGCGAACTACGTCAACGCATTCTTCAGCCACGACGAGTACATCGATTTCTTCGCCCGTGAAGAGAGCAGCCTCGCAGAACTCCGCAGCGCGCCGGGCACCGGCGCTCCGGCCTACGGCGCCACCGTGTAGAGCTGGAACGGCGCCCAGTAGTAGGGCTTGTGCAGATTCCCCGGGCTGGCGATCATCGCCAGCTTCGCGGCGCGTAGCGCGTCGGCCGGACGCTTCCCCGCGGCCAGTTCGCCGTACAGCGCGTCCATCAGGGTCGCCGTGGATTGATCGTTCACATCCCACAATCCCGCGATCACGTTGTGCGCGCCGGCGTGGAGAAAGGCCCACGCAAAGCCCACCAGTCCCTCCCCCGAATAGGTGCGCAGACCGACGCCGCGGCACGCCGAGAAGGTGACCAGGTCGGCGGTCAGCGGAACTTCCATGACGTCGCGCGCATAGAGCTTGCCGCCGGAGAGCAGGACGGCGGAATCGAGCGGACTCTCCCGGTTCGCCACGGCGTGTGCCGTGAAGTGGATCGCGGAGAATCCACCCGGCGCGGCCTTGCTCCACGCATCCGGCGTCGCGCCCTCCCGCCTCAGCACAACGTTGGCGGCGCCGCCGAAGCGCCGCGTCACGCCCGCGATCTCCTGCTCGGCCTGCGGCAGCCGCGGAAACCCAGGATCGTTGCTCAGCGGGTCACCGAGCAACAGCAGCCGGTGCGCCGCTACCGGATGGCGGGGCTTGCCGGCGAGCAGCGCGAGCGAAGGCGCAAGAGCCAGGGTCACGTCCTGAATCAGAAATCGGGGTGTTTCCCCAGGCAGCGGCAGCGATTCGAAATTTAATCCGTGCAGCACCCCATCGGGCGTCAGAATCACGCGCGACCCCGGCGGAATCCAGGTGCGCAAAGGAGTGATCAGCATTTCGTAAAGGCGGTCCCCGGCCGGAATCCGCTTACGTAAAGGGTCCGCCAGCCGCTGCTCGATTGCGTCCTGGTATTCGCGCACCAAAGGTTCGATTTGGCCTTCGGGCGGTAGCTCGACATAATGAATCTCTCGCCCGGTAACCACCCAGACATGGGAGCGTTTGGCACCGAGCCAGTAGCAGAGCAGAACCGAATTGGTCTGGCGGGCAAGCGCCTGAAACGCGTCCGGCGCCAGTCTGCGCGCGGGAGCGGCCTCATAGCGCTCCGCCAATACCTGTGCACGGCTCGAATCAGCGACTGCAAGGGCGGGCTCGATTTGCTGTTGCTCGAGGAGCGTGTCGACGTACTGTTCGTAGAATCGCATCAGACGAGTCAGGAAGGGAAGCTTGAATTCCGTACGGAGTAGCTCCGAACGCGTCTTCTCCACCACATTGAGGGCCGTCTCGAATTGACGCGCGGCTTCGGCGGGTTGATGCTGCCGAACTGCGATGTCGCCCAGCCCCTCGTGGGCCTCCCAGATCACCGAAGGGTCGTCTCTGGGATCCGCTAGGATTTCTGAATACAGGCGGACGGCTTCGGCAACCTCGCCGCGACCCGACGCGATGCGCGCGGAATTGAGCTGGTTGTAGAACAAGGTATTCACTCCCGCCGTTGTCCGCAGACGGATGGCTTCCTCGTTCAGGCTCGCTGCATTTCGCCAGTCCCCAAGTTCGCTATAGACCGCCGAGAGATTGCCCGCCCAACTCGCGGCATCCGCGGTATTGCGCATTTCGCTGGCGATACTGAGTGCTTTCTGAAGAAAAGGGACGGCCGATTTCAAGTCTCCCTTTAACAGATAGGTATGTCCGGTTTGGCCAAGTGAGCGTTGGAGATAGAACTTGGCGCCGGAGCGCTCGTATTGGGCGACGCTCATCGCATAGATCCGAATGGCCCGGTCGTAGTCGCCCAGAGACGAATAGCAGGTTGCCAGATTGGACTGGGCAACCGAATAGAGCACCTGCAACTGCGGTCCGGCCCGGCGCGAGGCCTCCTCGAAGAAACCGGCGGCTTCGTCGTAGCGGTGTCGCGTGAACCGAATCATCCCAAGATTCACCAGGACACTTGCTTCCGGGTAAGGCGCGCGAAGTGCCCGGGCCCGTTGGAGCGCGCTCCGCAGGAAACGTTCAGCATCGTCGTAGCGGTTGCTGCGCAAAGCCCGGGCACCCTGGATGTTCTCGATATCGAGCAGCACCTCGCCCGCATTGGACGCCTCCGCCGCGCGGTGCGCTTCCGCGAGCAGGGCGGCGGATTTCTCCGCGTGTCCCAGGATGGAGTCGGCCTGTCCCTCCAGCATCAGCTTGCGCGCAGCCAGCGGAGCGAATTGCGCTCCTGACGGCATGGGTTCGTCGAGTTGAGCCACCACCTCTTCCGCACGAGTGCTGTTAAGAAGGATCTCCGCGCGCAGCAGACGGAACATCCAGTGATAAAAAAGATCGTGTCGGGAATCGGCTAGCGAAAGTCCATGCTCCGCGGAGAGCTGAGCCTTGGAGACTTCTCCTGCGTGCAACTCTCCGCGAGCACCTTCAAATAACGCGTCGAGATGTTCGGTGCGTGTCCGCGAACAACCACAAAGCAGAACCACCGCAAGTGTTGCGACTCGCCGCATTCCTAGGTCGGAGGAAACGTGCTCCCGGGGACGTCGCCGTCTGCAGCCACGATTTCGCCGCCATCGGGACTACCAAGTTGGAAGCGGACCATGCTGAGGCGCCGGGAGTGACCGGTAATGAACATCTCGCCGAAGTAGACCTTGCCGAAATCGGGGATGTAGACCACGTGGCCATGAATCTCCACTTTGGGAACAGGAGCACCCTCCCATTCGATCTTCTTCACGATCGTGCATCTCACAGCGCCTTTCGCGATGGGGAAGCCGGTTGCGTCGTTGGCCTCAGCGTTGGCCTCAGCGTTCGCCGGCAGGAACATGCACTTGTGATCTTCCGGCAGCGCGGCATGCTTCTCCGCGAGTTTCGTGAGCGTGTTGCACTCGCGGAAGAGATCCTCGGCGAGCGTGATTTTGAGGCGGGAGCCGTCGATGCTGACGTTGTTCAGATGGCATCCCTCAGGCACAATCACCGGCTCGTCGCTGCCGTGGGCACAGCGCGCATTCAGTCCCATCGCCGCGAGGCCGATCCGCACTCGTCCCAGGACCTCCAAGTCCTGTACGCTGGCGGTCACGCGGGTCTCGGTGGGCACCGCATCGAATGCAACTCTGCCGTAAGTAGTGTCGATGGCCGCCTGGGCATCCGCATAGTCGCCGTAGGCAGAGGTGGTGATTGGCCCATGGGAGAGGTATTTGTTGTGCTGCTTGGCCTCCACATTGCTCTCGTGATGGCCCCCGGTGGGCGGCAAGGAGCTCGATCCCTGTACCTTTACAAGGTACTTCTCGGGACGGCGGATATGAGCGGATACTCCCGTGGAGTAGCCGCGGAAGACGTGGCGTCTGGGGTGAAGTTGAGCGGTCGTCATCGTAATCCTTAGTCGGAATGTACGGCGAAAGGATACCGCGCGAGTTCGGCGCCTTGCGGAGTGCGCAAAATCAGCACCCACGAGCCCGTCTCGCGAATCGCGGAATTGGGTAGCAGCACGATCAGCGGCGATGCCGCCGGAGGAGCCTGGGCGGTCCCGTTGAGGCGGCTGCCGCCGCCCGGACCATCTACTTCATAAATCAGCGAAGTGCCAGGCGCGGCGGCATTCACGTCGAGCGAGAGCATCGTTACCGCCTGGTTGACCGCCTGGTTGCGGTGAATTTCCAAAGCCTGTTCCTCGCCGCGCGCCGCGGCGCGCAGCACTACCGGCGAAACAGCCTGCGGGGATTCCGCCCAGCGCAATCCCGGAATCAACACGAAGCTTTGCCACGCCGCCACGCAGCCGAAAATCAATGCCAGCGCGGAAGGCGCCAGCACCGGCCACGAGAGCCACGAAAACCAGCCGCTGCGCGGCGCCCCCCGTACGACGGCCGTCTGCGGACGCAGGGAAGCATCTTCCGCGCACACCGCCCTGATCCCGCGCGCCAGCGCCGCGCCGGTCCGTACATCTTCTGCGCACACCGCGCAATCGAAGTAGTGGGCCTCGAAATCGAACCGTTCGGGCTCGCTCATTTCGTGGAGAAGATATCTCTCCGACGCTTTGCTCGCCACCGCATTGTGATGGTCCATACTCATCCCATTGGTGTCGCGCGCCCGGTTTTCGTTGCAACCCGGCGAAGGTAATCGGTGCGAAAGCGTTGTTTTGCCCGATGAACCAGCACGCGCAGATACTCTCGATCCACCTGCAGGACCCGGCAAACCTCTCCCTTATCTTTTTCGTCGAAGAACAGCCAGCGAAGAATTTTGCGATCCTTCTCGGGAAGTTCGCTGAGTACGCTCCGCACTTGCGTGCGCTCTTCTTCCTCGACCATCGTCGTATCCGCCGCCGCATCTTCCGAGGCGTGGTCGTCGAGCGGTTCCGTGCTGCGTGATTGTGCGCGGTACGCCTCGAACAGGACGTTGTTGCACACCGAATTGACGAACGCCCCGAGGGCTTCCGGATTGTCGATTCCCGATTGCCGCAGAGATTTCAGCACGCGCAGAAAGGTTTCCTGCGTGACGTCCTGAATCAACTCCGGCGAACGCAGGCGCGAACGAAGTTTGATCGACAAGAGCTCGCCGAAGTACGCCGCGAAGGCGTGTTCGGTCGCGCTATCCGAGTTAATGAGCCGCTCCACATAGTCGGCGTCGAAGCTCTGACGCTGCACAATGTTAGCTATTATACAGCTTGTCGCCTGACGCGCCGCGCAGGGCTCTGTTACTTTTTTTGGGGTAAAAGTATAGAGTTCGCGCACACCGCCTCCGAACGTTGTGCGCGAACTCTTCGCAGGGTTGGGGTCCATTCGACATCGCGAAGAAACGATGGCCCCAGGCCCCGGCTCGTCACCAGGACCGAATGCTTATTAGTGCGGGTGCTGAGCCGAACGTTTCAACCCGTCGAAGAAAAAAATCGCGCGATACGTTCCGCCGTCTGTGCGCACCATGGAAGTGAACCCGGAAGCCAGGTGACCCGATGAACCTCCATATCCCAGATGTCAGAACCCTCGAAATCCACCCTGCGCCCTGGAGTAGCGTTCGCACTAGCTGCCGAACTTCATCGGATCCCGAGGAGCGAAACGGTCTGGGCGTTCCGCTCCTGCTCCAAGCCATTAATGATGCGGCGGACCTGGGTTACAACTTCCTCAACGTCGCCGGCGACGAACCGCTGCTCTACCCCGGACTCCCCGCCATCTGCCGTGAAGCGCATCGCCGCCGCATGCTGACCTCGATGATCGTGAACCGCGTCAGCCCGACTTCCGCTCAACTCGAATGGCTCCGCTTCTCGATCGACCTGCTGGGCATCGCGATCGATCCCCACGCCGTGCGCCCCAAACCCGGCCGCCGCAACTCACGCGCCATTCAGACTCTCGAAGACCGGCTGGATCTCGTGCGCCGCTCCGGAATCCCATTCGCCATCGTCATCGCACTGACTAAGGAAACACTCGGCGACCTCGAATGGTCCGCGGAGTTCGCCGCCGCTCAGGGCGCCGCCATGCTGCAAGTCCGCCCCGTACCGGGCTTGGCCGACGAACGAATGTCCACCGCGTGGATGATGGCCGAATGCCTGAGCGATCTCTACCGCGGCCGCCTCGTGATTCACCTCGACGCCACCAATCGCTACAACCTGCCGATCGAGCCCGCCGACCTTGCGTCGTGGCGCCGTGACGTCGAACGCGAAGCGCGCTACCTCGGCGAAATTCTTTCGCCTCTCGTCATTGAACATACCGGGGCCGTCGCGCCGATTCGCATCGGATTTCCGCGCAGCTTCGCCTTCGGAAATCTTCACGAAGAGCGGCTCACCGCAATGACCGAACGGTGGATCGAACGGCGCGCCGGCGATTTTTGTGCGATTTACGGCGCGGCTCTCGAGAAAGCGCGCACGTCCGACCGCACCTTCGGAGATCTCTACGAAATGCTGTCCGATGAGGCCCAAGGCGGCACACACGGCATGTCCGCACGCAGCTAAGCGTCGGCTCTCATGATTTCCAGCAAAAGTACCATCACCTTTGGCGTCGATCGGGCTGCGGTTGTTCCGCTGGTCGCGAACCGTCGCGGGCGTGCCGCGCACATCCCCTCGTGCTGCCGGGCAACCACCCGTCGCACCGGGGAAGACGCAAAAACTCCCGCAAAATGGCCCAAAACGCCAAGCGGTGCCCTGGTGACTCGCACCTCTTCACCCACCATCGGGGGTTCCGGCTTGCGCTCTGCTCCTGGCTGTTTGCTCTCCTCGAAATCCAGAATCGTCCTAATCAAAACCCTAGACACAAAGGCTTCCGGGCACAATTCGAGCCGTCTCTTACTAGTACAACCCTGGTACGTGCCCCACTATCAACAACTACTGCACACAGTGCATGATGGAGTCGCATGATCTTAATCAACTATCGAAATGGTCGCGTGCTTCAGGGAATCGTCCTCTCGTTCGGAGACCAGCTTATGCGGGTCGCGGTCAAAGATAGCGACGATGCCGCCGAGTTTCGTCTGGTCAACGGCGCCTGGATTTCCGAGGACTGCGAAGTCGTCCGCCTCGAGTTCGCGTCGCGCGGCGCCACGGTCGATATCCACGACGATTTTCTCGACGCGGTACTCAACGCTCAGTCCACCGTACAACCCGTCCGGATCATGTAGCGTTACGCCGCCGCCCCCAGTCTCAAAGGGGTCGGAGCCGGCATGCCGGGCAGATGCACCAACGCCCGCCGCTCGATCGGCCGCTGCAACAGACAACGCTGAGTTCCATCCCAGCCCTCCACACGGAGCATCCCCGCGTGGCGATCCACCTTGTACGCATACCCCGCGCCGTACTCCTGCCGTAGCGCGGCGAGCGACCATCCGGTGGGGTCAACCATCCGCACCCCGCCCTGCCGGTCGATGAGGATCGCGACCGTCTCCTCGCCGCGAACGGCGATTTCCAGAATCTCCTCGGCATGGCGCATGAAAACACTCACGCGCTCCTTATCGACCCGGCTCAGGAAACTTTAGGATTTAGCGAACGAACTTCCAGAATGATGGAGGTGCGGATCGGGTCGGACTTCGCATGGCCGAATTCCAACCGCATCCCGCGGCCGATATATCGCGTCTTCAGCATCGAGCCGCCCCAGGTCGAGCCGTGGATCGTCACTGGTACCGGGTGCGGGCAAAATACCGGGTGCCCCGAAATCTCCGCCTGGTCCCAGCCCTTGTAGCGGATCGTGTACGCCCGATTCTGCGTGCGGACCTCGAGCACCGTCCCGGGGACAAGATCGCGCAGATGAACTCCGCCTTCGATCTCGGATTGAACGATATTGCCATTCACGGCATCGCTCAAGTTCGCATGAGGCTGAAAGAACTGAGGATACTCGCAAGTCGTCGCCATCGTCGCCGCGGCTGCCCCTTCCCTACCCGATAGCTTACTACTGGAAGCACCCCCGCGGGAACTCGCGTCAATTTAATTTCCCAGCCGTACCATGACTGTGGAAAGGCTACCTGCCCTGTTTGGCATAGGTTCCGCCCACCAAACGCGATGAAGAACCGAGCCCCCAATCCGAGCCGCGACCGTCAGGGAGCGGTGGTCACGTGACCACCGCTCCGTAACCGTCGCGGCTCTGATAGGAGC
>JAOAPT010000714.1 GCA_025463045.1 Candidatus Solibacter sp. | reverse complement strand
CGTTCGCTGCTGGTAGATCGCTTCAAGATGAAAGTGCATATGGAGGACCGCCCAGTCGCGGCGTATACGTTGACGGCGGTCAAGCCGAAGCTGAAGAAGTCGGATCCGACGACGCGCACGAAGTGGCAAGAGGGCGCGGCTAACACCGATT
This sequence comes from Candidatus Solibacter sp., assembly GCA_025463045.1. GTDB lineage: Bacteria > Acidobacteriota > Terriglobia > Bryobacterales > Bryobacteraceae > Solibacter. The sequence goes on along the minus strand of JAOAPT010000714.1, from coordinate 3,965 downwards.
CGAAGGACAAGAACGCCAACGCGACGCTGGGCCGGCTGGTGACGTGCCAGAACGTGACGATGGCGCAATTCGCGGCATTGTTGCCGGGGATCGCACCGGGGTATCTACAGACGGAGGTGACGGACGCGACGGGGCTGGAAGGGGGCTGGGATTTCACGTTCAGCTTCAGTCCGAAGGGGTTGTTCCAGGCGAATCAGGGACGGAGTGAAGGCGATGGCGCGTCGGCCGGCCCGGTTCCCGAGGCATCGCTGCCGAGCGGCGCGCTCTCATTGTTCGATGCGCTGAATAAGCAACTGGGACTGAAGTTGGAAACGCAGAAGCGTCCGACCCCGGTTTTGGTGATCGAGCACGTGGAGCAGAAGCCGACGGATAACTAACCAAAAGCAGGAATCGCCACGGATAGGTGGGGATGAACACGGATAAAACAGAAGGCGGTTGAGGCGCGTGGTTCTGTGGGGACACGGCTGTTGAGGTAACATCGGTACGAAAGAGAGGTCCGATGTTGCGTGTTCCGAGCATTGCGTTATCGATTGGTCTGCTTGCCATGGGGCAGGATGCGCCGCCGCGACCGGTGGCCCCGGCACGTCCCGCACGTCCGGCGCCGCCGACGCGAGATCCGCATACTCCGGGGTATGTGACGGCGAAAGAACTGCCCGACGGCGAGAACGCGCCGGTGGATCAGGACGGCAATTTCATACTCGGGCCGACGCATAAGCCGGCGCCGGAGACGACGGTGCAGGAGGGCGTGCCGCAAGGGGCCGTCATCGAGTTCACGATGGCGTCGACGGATAGCAAGATCTATCCGGGGATCGCGCGCGAACCGGGCACTTTCGGACAGCCGGACCCGAACGATCCGGCGAAGATGATGGTGACGACGAGTCATCCCGCGCCCTATACGCGCAAGCTGGCGGTGTATGTTCCCAAGCAGTACGTGCCGGGGACGACCGCGCCGTTCATCGTGGGAGCGGATGGTCCGGATAAGATGCTGTTCACAGCGCTGGATAACCTGATCGCGCAGAAGAAGGTGCCGGTGATGATCGCGATCTCGATCGGCAACGGCAGCGGCGACGCGCAGGGGAGTCAGCGCGGTTTGGAGTACGACACGATGTCGGGGTTGTATGCGGAGTTCGTCGAGAAGGAAGTGCTGCCGCTGGTCGAGGAGAAGGCCAACGTGAAGCTGACGAAGGATCCCGAGGGCCGGGCGACGATGGGCGGGAGTTCAGGCGGATCGGCCGCGCTGATTATGGCGTGGTACCACCCGGAGTGGTATCACCGGGTACTGACTTACTCGGGAACTTATGTGAATCAGCAGTGGCCGAGTAATCCGGATACTCCGCACGGGGCATGGGAGTTTCACGAGCGGCTGATTCCGAATAGTCCCGTGAAGCCGATCCGGTTGTGGATGGAGGTCGGGGATCGGGATAACTACAATGCGAACACGATGCGGGATAACATGCACGACTGGGTGGTCGCGAATGAGAATATGGCGAAAGTGCTGGCGGCGAAGGGATATCACTATCAGTTCGTGTTCGCGGTGAACGCGGGCCATACGGATCGGAACGTGAAGGCTCAGACATTGCCGGAGGCGCTGGAATGGTTGTGGAAGGGGTATCGGGGCAAGGTCGAGTGAGAGCGGAAAGCGGTGGATACCGCGGCGAGCGCGAGAACGCGCTTGTCACGGGAAACCGGGCCTCAGCGCTTGGTCACCCACGTGATAATGAGCGCGATGGTCGCTGTCAGAATCAGGAGTGAGGTGATCGCTCCGAGTACGTTGATTGCCAGGCCGTTCTTTCGCGCGCCCATAATTCGGCGGCTATTGGTCATTTGCAAAATCAGGAACAGGAGCGCAGGGGCGGAGAAGCCTTGCACGATGCCGGCCCACACCAACGCCTTCATAGGATTCACGCCGATGAAGTTCATGGACATCGCGAGCGCACTGAAAACGGCAATCGCGGCGTAGAATTTTCTTGCCTCCCCGGGGCGCGCATTAAGACTGGATTTCCAGCCCATGGTTTGCGCGAGATCGTACGCCGCGCCGGTGGTCATGACGGGAACGGCAAGAAATCCGACGGCCACGATGCCGATCGCGAAGAGCAGTCCGGCTGTGTTGCCGGCCAGGGGGCGGAGGGCCTTGGCGGCATCGGCGGCGCTCGAGATCTCGTGGATGCCTGCCTTGTACAAGGTAGCGCTCGTGGAGAGCATGATGAAATACATGATCACGTTAGAGAAGGTCATGCCGAACAGGATGTTGCGCCGCGAGTGCTGTAACTCTTCATCCGTTGCGCCCCGGCGCTGTCGGACTGTGACGCGGCCCATCGCGATCTCTTCTTCCACTTCCTCGTTGGATTGCCACGTATATAGATAGGCGGAGAGCGAGGTTCCGATAACAGCGACGGCGAGCGACAGAAATTGCTCATCGAAGCGCAGTTTCGGCACGAACGTTCCCTTGATCACTTCCATGAGATTCGGCTTCGCGAGTATGGCCGCCGCCACATAGGCCAGCAGGGCGAGGGCGAGCCATTGAAACACCTGTTTGATGAGCTGATACGAGCCCCAGAACTGCAGACTGACAATGGCGGCGGTGGCGCCAACCACAATCGCCGGGATCGGGAGCGGGACCAGTAGCTGGAAACCGGCGGCGATGCCTCCGATATCGGCGGCAGCCTCGATCACATTGCCGATCATGACGCTGCCCAGAGCGCTATAGAGGACCCATTTCGGGTAGTTGACTCGTATGGCGTCAAACAATCCCCGGCCCGATACCTGGCCCAACTTCGACGAGAGATAGACGACGGTGAACATCATCGGGAAGACGGCGGGCGCGAGCCAGAGAAATCCCGGACCGAGCGTGGCTCCCACGGTGGAGTACGTGCCGATCGCGGAAGGATCATCGTCGGCCGCTCCTGTGATCACGCCTAAGCCGATGGAACGGAGAAACTGCCCAAGCTTTTTCACTTTGGAAGTAGCGGCGGGCGGTTGGCCGGTCGTTTGAGGGGAGTTTGGAGAGTCGTATGGCATTGGCGACACTTTATGGAGGGTTGCAACCTTTATGAGCAATCGCCCTGCCAGAAGCAGTCCCTGTGATAGACTCCGGCGATGATTCGCTTGAGCGTTCTGTACCCGGCAACGCCGGGCTCGCGGTTCGACTGGGACTACTATTTGGGTGCGCATGTGGAGTTGGTCCACCGGCTCTGGGACCCGCTGGGATTGGTGAAGGTGGAGATCGATCGGGGAATCGGCAGCCTGCCGCCGGGAGCTCCGGCGCCGTTTCATGCGGTGGGAAATCTGACGTTCCCGACGCTCGTCGACTTACAGACGGCGCTGTTCAGCGCGGGGACGGAGTTGGCCGCCGATCAGGCCAAATATACCGACGTGCAGAGCGTGGTGATGATCAGCGAAGTGATCTAGCGGACCTTCGCGTCGAATCGAGCGCGCGCGGTCGAGCTTCCAGCAATGACAAACCTTTACCGCCTAGAAGCGTAGGGAAATGATACGATTTTTCCAAGGCGGAGGGCCGATGCGCAGCATCGCAATTCTCGGGCTGGCGATCGTGGCGGCCACACGTGCGCGCGCGGCCGACCCCGGCGAATTCTTCGAGACGAAAGTGCGGCCGGTGTTCGCCAAGAACTGCTACGCGTGCCACACCGAGAGCCGGATGGGCGGGCTGCGTCTTGATTCCGCGGAGGCCGTCGCGAAGGGCGGAAAATCGGGGCCGGTGATCGTGCCGGGCAAGCCCGATGAGAGCCTCCTCGTGCAGGCGGTGCGGCGCACGCACGAGCGCATCAAGATGCCTCCGGCGGGGAAGCTGCCGGATAACGACATCGCGGCCATCGTGGAGTGGGTGAAGAGCGGCGCGGTGTGGCCGGCCGGTTCGACGGCGATCGTCAAGACGGACGCGATCACGGCGGAACAGCGCGCGTTCTGGAGTTTTCAGCCGGTGCGCAAACCGGCGACTCCGAAGGTCA
>JAOAPT010000701.1 GCA_025463045.1 Candidatus Solibacter sp. | reverse complement strand
AGATCGTCGAACAGACGAGAAAAGGCCCCGGGAGCTTCGGCTTCCGGGGCCTTTCGTTTTTCGGAGGACGATTTCGCCGGAGCCCGTGCCGGAGCCCGCTGAGGGCGGTTCGTTCAAACGCGATATAATTCTGCCGATCGTATGCAGATTGCGGCACCGCTGGAGGCGGCGCGCAGGATGGATCCACAGCGTTGGGAACAGGTCGACAAGGTACTGCAATCGGCGCTGGATCTGCCGCCCGGCGAGCGCACGGCGTTTTTGCGGGGCGCATGCGCGGGCGATGAAGCACTCGAGCGCGAAGTGCGTTCGCTGCTGGAAGCAGAGCAGGGCGCCGGCAGTTTTCTGAAGAACCCGGCGATGGAAGTGGCCGCCCAGGCGATCGCGCAAGGCGGGTTGGACGGGCAGACATTCTCGCATTATCGCGTTCTGGGGAAGTTGGGCGCTGGCGGGATGGGCGTGGTGTATCGGGCCGAGGACATCCGGCTGCACCGGTTCGTGGCGCTGAAATACCTGCCGGAGGAAATAACGCGCGATGCGCGGGCGCTGAGCCGTTTTCAACGCGAGGCGCGGGCGGCATCGGCGTTGAACCATCCGAACATTTGCACCATCTACGAGGTGGAAGAACACGATGGACGGCCCGTCATCGTGATGGAACTGTTGGAAGGTCAGACGCTGACGCAGCGGATCCGCAGCGGGACGATCGCGATCGAAGAGTTGCTGGATTTCGGCATTCAGGCAGCGGATGCGCTGGACGCCGCACACGCCAAGGGCATCATTCACCGCGACATCAAACCGGCGAACCTGTTCGTCACCAAACGCGGGCACCTGAAGGTACTCGATTTTGGATTGGCGAAGGTCGAGCCGGTGACGGCTGATGCCGCAGGCCAGACGGTCACGATGGACGAGCCCACGACCGCGGGAAGCATGATGGGGACCGTCTGGTACATGTCGCCCGAACAGGTGCGCGCGAAGGCGCTGGACGGGCGGACGGATTTATTCTCGTTGGGCGTCGTGCTCTACGAGATGGCGACGGGGCAGTTGCCCTTCCGTGGCGAGAGCTCGGCGATGGTTTGGGACTCCATCCTGAATCGCGCGCCAGTGCCGGCGGTGCGACTGAATCCGGATCTGCCGCCGGACTTGGAGCGGATCATCGACAAGTGCCTGGAGAAGGATCGGGATCTGCGCTACCAGAACGCCTCGGAGATTCGCACCGATCTGCAGCGATTGAAGCGCGACACGGATTCGGATCGGGCGACGGGAATCGCGAAGCCGGCCGCGGCAAGCCGCAAGCCGATGCGCTGGAAGGTGACGATTTCGACCGTAATCGCGGTGCTGGCGATACTAGGCATTGGCTCCTTCTATCTGCGCAGCAAGCCGCTGCTGACAGACAAGGACACGATTGTCCTCGCCGATTTCGTGAACCGGACGGGCGATCCGGTATTCGACGGAACCCTGCGGCAAGGGCTGGTTTCGCAGTTGGAGCAGTCGCCGTTTCTCAGCATGGCTTCGGATGAGCGGATTCAGAAACAACTCGGCCTGATGGGACAGCCGGCGGATGTGCCGCTGACGCCGAAGATCGCGAAGGAAGTGTGCGAGCGCAACGGCAGCGCTGCGGTGCTCGAGGGATCGATCGAGAAATTCGGCAGCAGGTATGTTCTGGGATTGAGCGCGAAGAATTGCCGCACGGGAGAGGTGCTCGACGAGGAGCAGGGGCAGGCGGGGAGCAAGGAAGAGGTCCTGGACGCGCTGAGTAAGATTGCGACGAAGTTCCGAACGAAAGTGGGCGAATCGCTGGCAACCATCAAGAGCCACAACACGCCGCTCGCGGAGGCGACGACGCCGTCGCTCGAAGCGCTGAAAGCGTATAGCGCGGCGGTGAAGGCGAACCTGGCGACCGGTGCGGCGGCGACTCCGCTACCGCTGTTCAAGCGGGCGGTTGAGCTCGACCCGAAGTTCGCGATCGCTCACGCGTACCTGGGACTTTTGTACGGCACCGTTGGAGAGATTGCGCTCTCGGTGGAGAGTGCGCGCAGAGCATATGAACTGCGGGATCGCGCGAGCGACCGAGAAAGATTCTTCATTGCCGCGTACTACGAAATACAGGTGACGGGAAATCTGGAGAAAGCGCAGAAAACGTGCGAAGAGTGGGCGCAAAATTATCCCCGCGAGCAGGCTGGCCAAGGGTTTCTCGGGGCGATGGTGTACCCCGTCTTCGGCAAGTACGACAAGGCGCTCGAACGCGCGGAGAAGCTGGTGGAACTCGATCCGGATTTTCCGATTGGGTACTATCAACTTTCTTTCAACTACACGTACCTCGACCGTATCGCAGAGGCGGAGAAAGCACTTCGCCAGGCCGCGCAACGCAAGCTGGAAATTCCCGAGATGTTGATCCAGCGGTACGACATTGCATTTATTAAGGGTGATAAGGCAGCCATGGAACGGGAGATGAACGCGGGCCACGGGAACTCCGCGGTGGAAGACTGGCTGTTGCAGCGGGAGGCATTCGTCGAGGCATATTCCGGTCATTTGAAGCAGGCGAGGACGTTGTCGAAGCGCGCGGCGGACCTGGCGGGACAGACGAAGCAGCCGGAAAAAGTGGCGCTCTATGAGGCGGGGGCCGCAATCTTCGAAGGCTTTTTCGAGAATGCGCCCGCGGCAAAGCAGGGCGCTACGGCAGCCCTGAAGCTTTCCAGAATTAGGGATGTGGAGTACGGCGCGGGGTTCGCGCTCGCGCTCGCGGGCGACTCCGCGCACGCGAAGGAATTGGCGGACGATCTGGAAAAACGCTTCCCGGAGGACACTGCCGCGAGGCTCTCCTACGTGCCGGCGATTCGCGCGCTGCTTGCGTTGAAAGGAGGCGAGGCTGCGAAAGCGATCGAGCTGCTGCAAGTCGAGGCGCCCTTCGATCTGGGCGGGCCGCCGTGTGCCGCACCGCCAGGATATTTCGGAATGATGTATCCGGTATACGTACGGGGTCTGGCCTATCTGGCGGCGAAGCAGGGCACGAAAGCGGCGGCGGAATTTCGAAAAATCATCGAGCACCGGACGATCGTGATCAGCGATCCGATCGGCGCGCTGGCGCATTTGCAACTCGGACGCGCGCTCGTGCTGACGGGAGATACAGCAGGGGCGAAGAAGGAGTACGAGGAGTTCAGGGCGTTGTGGAAAGACGCGGACTCGGACATTCCGATCTGGAAGGACGCGAAGAAGGAGTACGGGGGATTGCGATGAGTCGCTTGATTGTGGCGGTGGCAGTGGTGTTGTCGGTGAGGGTGCAGTATGCGCAGAAGGCGAAAGCGCAGAACGTTCCCGAGATTCCGATGACGGCGCAGACGGATTTTCTGAAGTGGCCCGCGAACATTTATCTGGGCGAAGGCATCGGGGTCGCGACGAACTCGAAGGGGCACGTGTTTGTGTACACGCGCAGCCAGGAGACGCGGCTATTCGAGTTCGATGCGCAGGGCAGGTACCTGCGCGAAATCGGCGAAGGTCTGTACGGATTTGCGTTCGCGCATGCCGTGCGGGTGGACGCGCAGGACAACATCTGGGCTGTCGACGAGGGGACGAACATGGTCATCAAGTTCAACCCCGAGGGACGCGTCGTGATGGTGCTGGGAAGGCGGCCGGAGGCGATCGAAGGGCTGCCGGCGCCACCCGCCAATGACGAGCCGTACTTATTCAATCGTCCGACCGATGTCGCGTGGGATGCGGCCGGGAACATTTTCGTAAGCGACGGCTATGGGAATTCGCGGGTGGTGAAGTACGACAAGGCCGGACGCTTCTTGAAGACGGTCGGGACGAAGGGCTCGGGGCCGGGGCAGTTGAATCTGCCGCATACGATGGCGACGGATGCGGCGGGAAACGTGTATGTCGGCGACCGCAGCAACGCGCGGATTCAGGTGTTCGACAACGATTTGAAGTTGAAGACGATTTACGACCAGGTCGGAGCTCCGTGGGCGATGTGCATCTCGCAGGGACCGCACCAATATCTGTATACGTCGAATTCGAATACCGATAACAACGATTCGCGAGTGGCGGAGGTGACCGGCGAAATCTACAAGATGGAACTCGACGGGACGATTCTCGGGAAATTCGGGAAGGCGGGCAAGGGTGCGGGCGAGTTCAGCTCGGCGCACGAATTGGATTGCCGGAATCCAAACGAAATTCTGGTTTCGGAGATCACGAGTTGGCGCGTACAGAAGATCATGCTGCATCCTGGGAGAGCGCAATGAAAAAGATGGCACTGGTGATGGCCCTGGTGATCGTGGTGGCGGCGGCGCTGGCCGCGCAGGAGATCCCGTTTGAGGCGAACGCAGGTCTGCTGAAGCTGCCGGAGCACGTATACCTGGGCGAGGCGGCAGGCGTCGCGACCGATTCGAAGGGAAATATCTTCGTTTACACGCGAACCGCCGGCGGGTTCGCTAGCCTGGGCGCATCGCGGACGTTCACGCACGGCGGGTCGCGCCTTTTCGAGTTCGACAAGAACGGGAAGTTCGTGCGCGAAATTGGGCAGGGGGTGTACGGATTTCTGTTCGCGCAAGCCGTCAAGGTGGATCCGAAGGACAACATCTGGGTGGTCGACCGCGGATCGAATATGGTGATCGAGTTCAATCCGGAGGGCCGGGTGGTGATGACCTTGAGTCGCAAACCGGAGGCGGTCGGCGGGCGCGGAGGTGCAGCGCAGAATACCGGCGCGGGGATTCCGGGCGACAGTTTCAATAAGCCGACGGATGTGGCTTGGGACTCGGCGGGGAACATATTCGTGGCGGATGGGTACGGAAATGCACGGATCGCCAAGATGGATAAGAACGGAAGATTTCTGAAATCCTGGGGTGTGCGCGGGACAGAGACGGGGCAGTTCAGCACGCCGCACTCGCTGGCGGTGGATGCGCAAGGGAATGTGTACGTTGCGGATTTGGGCAACAAGCGGATCCAGGTCTTCGACGGCGAGGGGAATTACAAGACGCAGATCACAGGGGTGGGAACGCCGTGGGCGATCTGTATTTCCCCGGGCGCGCATCCGTATCTGTTCAGCTCGAATTCGAACGATCCGCGCGGGTTGGACGGTGGCGAGATTTACAAGTTGGAGTTGGACGGAAAGGTCGCCGGGCGCTTCGGCCGGGCGGGAAAACTGCCGGGGGAATTCGGCACGGTGAACCAGATCGACTGCCGTAACCCCAATGAAATCTTGGTTGGAGAGCTTACCAACTGGCGAGTGCAGCGGCTGACCTTGGGCGCGAAACGATGAGGAAGTGCGAAAAACCCCGACCCGCGATAAACTGGTAGTAGTCCGATCGCTCCTCCGAGTATCGAGCGAGCGTAAAAAATCAGAAAAAGGCGGAATCCTATGGCTTCACGATCACGCACCACGTTCCAAAAGAGACAAAAGGAAATGGCGCGCGCCGAGAAACAGCGCGATAAATCCGCGAAGCGTGCGCAAAAGAAAGATTCCGAGCAGGTACCAGAACCTGAGATGACTCTGGAAGAAGCAAATCTCCTTCGGCAATAGCAGTCCCTTCCTTTCTAAGCCCGTGACGGTTGCTGCCACGCAGCAGCCGTTACGCGGCTTCTCTTTTATTCCCCGATATTCCTGCAACGCGATACAATCCCAGCCAGTGTAAGGAGGACTATGTCCGCGACTCGGCGAGCCTTTTTGACTGCGGCACTCGGCGGCCTGGCGGGACCGATGCTGGCCCCCGTGCGCGGGTATGCGCAGGAGGCGGCGGCGCGCGCCAAACCGTTGAACCTGAAGATCACCGGCCTCAAGACCTTCGTGGTAAATGCGGGCAGCCTGAACTGGGTGTTCTGCAAAATCTATACGAACGGCGGCCTGGTCGGGCTGGGCGAGGGCTCGGTGACCAGCAAGGAGGCGACGATCGCGGCGGCGATTCAGGAGCACGAGCGGTTTCTGGTGGGGAAAGATCCGACCGACATCGAGCTGCTCTGGCAGGGCATGTACCGCTTTCCGCGATGGCGCGGCGGTCCGATCTTGAACTCGGCGATTTCGGCGGTGGAGATCGCGCTCTGGGACATCACGGGGCAGGCGCTGGGAGTGCCGGTGTACAAGCTGCTGGGCGGCGCAGCTCGAACGCGCGTGCGGATGTATCTGGACGTCGGCTCGACGCCCGAGGAGTTCCTGCGCGCGAAAGAATTGGGGTACACGGCGGCGAAGGCGACTCCGCTCTCGCCGGTGAAGAACGTGGTGTCGCCGGGCGCGATGGTGCGCGAGGGCGTAAAGAAGCTGCAGGCGATCCGCAAAGCGGTGGGGGACGATTTCGACATCGCTGTGGATGCGCACGGAAGGTGCACGACGACGATGGCGATCGACTTCTGCACGCGGGTGGAGGATCTGGATCTGCTGTTCGTCGAAGAGCCGACGCAGTTGGAGGATCTCGGCGAGTTGGCGCTGTTGCGCGAGAAGACCAGGACGCATCTGGCGACGGGCGAGCGGTCGTTCACGAAGTACGGGTTCGCGGATTTCTGTTCGCGGCACCTGGTGGATTACATTCAGCCGGACGTGTGTCACGCGGGCGGGATTCTGGAGTTGAAGAAGATTGGCGTGCTAGCGGAGACCTACCGGATCAATCTGGCGCCGCACAATCCACAGAGCTTCGTAAGCACGATGGCGTCGCTGCACGTGGATGCGACGACGCCGAGCGCGGCAATCCAGGAATCGACGCTGAATCGGACGGCATGGATTCAGGACTTGTTCGAAGGAACGGGGCCCGAGGTCAAGGACGGGTACGCGGCGCTGCCATCCCGGCCCGGGTTGGGAGTGACACTGAATGAGAAAGTCGCGGCAGCGCATCCGTACAAGCCGACGAATCGCCCGGAGTATCTATTTGGCGATGGGTCGGTGACCGATCAGTAGAATGAGTGCATGACCGATTATCTGGCGATTGAGGGAGAATTGCGGGAAGTGCGGGCGGGACGCGGCGTCCAGTGGCGGTGACGTTCGCGGAGGAAGTTCCGGCGAGGGGGGCTATACGCACAATCTGCTGGCGCCGGAGTCGATGCCGCAGTGGGAGCAGACCCTCGTACTGATGAGCGGGATCGGCTACATCCGGATG
>JAOAPT010000693.1 GCA_025463045.1 Candidatus Solibacter sp. | reverse complement strand
GACCACCGCTCCCTCACGGTCGCGGCTCTGATTGGGGGCTTGGCTTGTTGCTCATTTCTTGGGCAGCCAGACGCGCAGTTGGAGGGCGTCGGCGAAGGGGACGAGCGTAACTCCGTTCTCCAGTTTGTAGACCTGACGGCCGCTCCAGCCTGACGGGGCGGCGATCGGCTTGAGGGCGACTTTGCCGTTGAGAGCCGGGGTCGATTCGGGATTCAGGCTCGCTTCGGCGGCCAAGACTTGCGGGCCGCGCTGAATGGCGAGCGAGTCGGGGTAGCTTTTGCCGCCGGGCAGGACGTGAACACTCATCTCCATTTCGATCGCGATTGTGTCGCCGGATTTCCAATTGCGATCGATCGTCAGGAAGGTGCCGGGCGTGCCAGTCAGGCGCTGCTTGCCGACCGTCGCCCTGAAACTGCCGGTCCACTTGGGAACGCGCAGGCGCAGCGCGAAGTGCTTCTGCTTCGGATCGCGGATGGTTAGCTTGATTGCGCCCTCGCCTGGGTACGTCGTCTCCGAAAGAAGTTTGGCGAATGGCGTTTCGGCCGATCCGGCAGTGTAGAACACGATCGCCGGTCCCTTTTCGAATGCACCCCACGTGATCCCGGGGATTAGCGAGATGCCGCGCGGCTCGCTCGAGACGCAGCAGTTGATGCCGGGCGTCGCTTTCTTCGTGCCGTTGAGCGGCGTGAAATAGCAGATGTTGCCGTTGTGCGGATCCTGCGCGCCGAGAAGCTGGTTGTACACGGTGCGCTCCATTTCATCGGCGTACTCAGGCTCGCCGGTGAGGCGGAACAGGCGCCACGTCAGTTGCAGCCACGTCACCGTCGCGCAGCCTTCGCCGACGTTGTCCTTATCGTCGCCGGGGAGGATGTGATCGTCGAGGAAATGCTCCTTCGAACTCGTCGTGCCGGTGATGTAGAGGCGCTTGTCGCGGATGTCGTGCCACGCGGCCAGCACCGGCGGAAGCAGCGTTTCGTCGCCGGTGAGTTTGTACAACTCGGCAACACCGACCAGGTCCGACATCATCTCGTAGGCCTTCGCGTTGGCGGTCTTGAAGACACTGCCCGTCGTGCGCAGCGAAGTCAGCAGCTTGGGTCCGTTGGGCTGCTCCCACGCGTGCACGATGTACCAGCAAAAGTCGAGATAACGCTGCTCGCCGGTCAGGCGATAGAGCGTCACCATCGGCTCGAGCACCGAACTTGCAGCCATGCCGACGTGCGTGCTCGAGGCCATCAGATCGCGCTGGCCGGGCGCGGTGCCGAAGGTGCGCACCAGCAGGTCGCCGACGCGGCGCGCGGTGGCGAGCGCCTGCGGATCGCCCGTGGTCTGGTGATAGTTGAGCAGACCGAGGAGGTCGTACTTGTGTACCCAGACGTCCCATTCCGTCCACCGTTTGGCGTCGACGTACGTGCCCAGGTAGCCGTCGGGACGCTGCGTCTTCATGAGAGCCTGCGCGATCCGGTCCATCTGCGTTTTCAGGCGGGCATCGTGGGTGTAGCGCCAGGTGTTGGCGGCGGCGTCGAGGTACTTGCCGGCATGCTCGCCGATCCACGCCTGTTCGCCCGGCGGATTCTCGAAGCCGCGCAGCAGGCGGGGTTCGTCAACGTGGAGCAGGCGTCCTTCGAGGTTGACGCGCAGACGCTCGCCGAGGAGTCCTTCGATGCGCTGCGTCTCGGCGGCGGCCGGAATGAAGCGATCGGCAACGCGGTCTTTCACGGGCGCGGCGAACGCGCCGGCCGCGATCAGCAATAGAGCAAATCGGTATTGCATCGACCGGAATGTATCACGAATCAGACGCGGAGGAACCAGCGGCGCCGATAGAGGAGGTACGCCACCACATACATTGCGGCCACGAAGGCGAGCGAGTAGAGCAGCGACGCGTTGGGCGGCGACGCGAGCGGCGCGAAAATCGTGCGATAGATCGGCTGCTGCCAACCCGCGCCGTCGAGCAGCTCGGCGAGACCTTCGGACGCCATGTAGATCGCGATCGAGTTCATGCCGAAGATGACCAGCGGCTGCACCGGGCGGCGCCAGCCCTGGCCGTCGATCAGCCACGCGAAGATCGCGAACACGATGAAGTCGAGTCCCGCCATGAGGAGGCAGAACGAGTCGGTCCACAGCTTCTTGTTGATCGGCAGCCACGCGCTACAGAGGATGCCCGCCAGGATGAGGAAACTGCCCGCCACGAAGAGCCAGGTGGTGCGCTCGGCGAGCGGGCGCCGCAGACGGAGCACGTGTCCGGCGAGCACGCCGAAGAGCGCCGTGGCGATCGCGGGCAGGGTGCTTACGAGTCCCTCGGGATCCCACGTCTTCGTCTGGAGATAGTTGTGGCGGCCCAGGACGAGTTGGTCGATGTAGTGCGCGAAGTTGCCTTCGACGTCGAGCCGTCCTGGTCCGAAGCCGGGGACGGGAATGAGCGTCATCATCATCCAATACGCCGCAAGTAATCCGACGATCCACATGATTTGCCCGCGGACGCCGGAATAGAGGAAGATCAGCGAGGCGGCGAAATAGCAGATGGCGATGCGCTGGAGCACCCCGAGGATGCGCTGCGTGCCGGGGTCGAAATTCGGGAACGCGTAGACGGCGAGTCCGAGAAGGAAGAGGATCGCGGCGCGCCGCGCGATGCCCGGGAGGAGCGCCGATTTCGGAATCCCCGCGGTCAGGCGCTTGCCGA
>JAOAPT010000676.1 GCA_025463045.1 Candidatus Solibacter sp. | reverse complement strand
CCTGGCAATCTGGATCAAATCAAATCCGGATGGTGCCCCTCACCGAGTGGTGCAAAGATTTCGGCACCTTCACCTTGGCGGGTGAAGGATCTATCCCCAAGACGTTCCTGACGCGGGGTCAGCCATGCAAGGGAACGCAGGTCTAGTCGAACGTCAAGCCGAGTCGTTCCAGCGTTCGGCGATCCCGCTCCAGATCCTCGGCGCCGCAATCAAGGAGGCCTTGTCGAGAGAGTTCGGTCGCCCGCTCCAGCGACACCTCATTCTCACGGTAGCGCTCCCTGCGAGCAGCGCTAGAATAGAGAAGGTCATGAACTATCACGAACACATCCAGCGCGATCCGAATCTCGTCGGCGGAGAGCCGGTGCTCAAAGGCACGCGGGTGACCCTTCGGACTGTGCTTGCCAGTCTGGCGGAAGGCGCTACCACGTCCGAAATTCTGGCTGACTTCCCGACTCTGTGCGAAGAAGACGTCCGGGCCGCGATCGCGTTCGCTGCAACGTCGGCCCAGGAAGACCTTCCTGTGGCCGAGTCGCCCGTCCGGTGAAAATCAAGCTCGACGAGAATTTGCCTGAGCGACTGGTTTCCAGACTCCAGGCACTTGGGCATGACGTCGATACTGTGCTCTCTGAGCACCTCGCAGGACACTAACGATAACGAGGTGTGGCAAGCAGCGCAGACGGCTGACCGCTTCTTGATCACACAGGATCTTGATTTCTCCGACATGCGCCGATTCACGCCGGGGACTCACGCGGGATTGCTGCTCGTACGCCTCGCACAGCCTGGCAGAAACGCCTTGGCGGCTCGCGTGGCTCTGCTATTTGAAACCGAGTTGGTCGCTCGGTGGCGAGGCTGCCTTGTGGTCGCGACCGAGCATAAGGTGCGGATCAAGCGCCCGGTCTAGCGCCTCGCTTACAGCCTCTCTCCTGACCTTCGCCCTCGACCCGAAGGGCCTCATCCCCTTCGTGCTGATCTTCATGCTCATCCTCATCAATAAGCGCGGCCTTATGGGTACTTGGCGCAACGGTATGTGGGCCAACCTCATCGCGGGCGCCACCAGTGTCGCCATGATCGGCCTCACCGTCGCCATGGTCTGGAACGCCTTGCACTAACTGCGGCCTATAGCGCCGGCAATCCCAGCCGGGCTAGGCTTTCCTGAAGTAGCTTGATGTCGTAACGAATCCCTTGCCGCAGCAGATCGATGTACGCCTCTCGCAGATCCGGCACGTATCCCCGGCGCGCGCCTGCTTCAAGCACTCCCAAACAGCCTACAATCGCAAGCCCCGCTTCCCGCGCGATACGACGAGCCTTCCATTCATCCAAAAAAACGAGATCGGCCGAAAGGCTCTTCGCCAGCAGACAAATAGCGCCGCGTTCTCCAGCTCCGAGGCCCTCACATGCCTGCTGCAACATGGCATTTTCGGCCATCGGATGTGCTGTCACCTCAATCCAAGCAGCGTTACTTTACTTCTTCCGCGCCGGGTCGACCACGCCCTCCCACGGTCACTTCATGGTGCACTTCGGTAGGTATCAGAATGCGTTCATAGAATGAGGCTAGAAGAGCCAGCCGGCCAATCCTAGAGAGCGTAATCAGCGGCGAGGAATTAGAAACGACAATCACAACCCGAGTCGTTCCAGCGTTCGGCGATCCTGCTCCAGATCGTCGGCACTGTAGTGAAGCGAAACGCCGTGCCGTCCTGCGAACTCCATGAACTCTTCGATCGGCAGTTGACAGAGTTCGGCGGCGCGCCCCAGGGAAACCTTATTCTCGCGATAGAGTTCCAACGCGAGCAGTCGGCTCGCCTCTGCACCAAGGTCCTCCCCGTCCAACCCTGCCGCCAAGGCCAATTCCGCCGGTATTTCCACTTTGACGACCTGCATGCTCCCAAGGTACCGCATCCCCCTCCGCCTTGCCCCCTCCCCCTCCCCCATGTGACACTATTCCTTCCCGTATGCCCGATCTCAAGTCACTCATCCGCGAGGTGCCCGACTTCCCCAAGCCCGGCATTCTCTTCTACGACATCACCACCCTCCTCAAGGATCCCGCCGGATTCCGCGGCGTTATCGACGGCCTCAAGGACCACTACCGCGACACCAAGGTCGACACCGTCCTCGGCATCGAAGCCCGCGGCTTCATCTTCGCCCCGGCCCTCGCCTACGCACTCGGTGCCGGCTTCGTCCCCGTCCGCAAGCCCAAGAAGCTCCCCTCCGAATGCGTCCGCATCACCTACGATCTCGAGTACGGCACCGACACTCTCGAGATGCATAAGGACGCCGTCGGCCACGGACATCGCGTCCTCATCGTCGATGATCTGCTCGCCACCGGAGGTACCGCCTCCGCCGCCGCGCACATGGTGCAGGACGCCGGCGGCATCGTCGTCGGACTCGGCTTCGTCATCGAACTCACCTTCCTCTCCGGCCGCGCACGCCTCACCGGGCACGACGTCTTTTCGCTCCTTCAGTACGACAAATGAGCACCACCCGCCGGGCCCGCGTTCGCGCCCTCGCCAAAATCAATCTCGACCTACGCGTCCTCGGCAAACGCCCCGATGGATTCCACGAGATCCGCACCATCTTCCAGACCATCTCGCTCGCCGACACGCTCGATATCGCCTTCACTCCCGCGCGCCGCACCTCCATCGCGCTCGATGACGCTCTCCACATCGCCGACAACCTCGTCACCCGCGCCGCCCGCTTCGCGATGGACGCCATGCGCGCCACCGGCCGCATCGAAATGCGTCTCACCAAGCGCATCCCCATGGGCGCCGGACTCGGCGGTGGATCCTCCGACGCCGCCGCCGTTCTCCTCGCCCTCCCCGTGCTCGCCGGCCGCGCCCTCGCTCTGCCGAAATTGAGCGACATCGCCCAGCACCTCGGCAGCGACGTGCCGTTCTTCCTGCTCGGCGGCACCGCCGTCGGCATCGGCCGCGGCGCCGAACTTTTTCCGCTGCCCGATTCACCCTCGCAGCCCGGCCTTCTGATCGCTCCCGCCATCCACGTCAACACCGCCCAGGCCTACCGCGATCTCAGTCCCCGTTTGACAGGCGGTTTGACAACGGAATTACAACAAAATAAAATATTTAGTTTCCAGTCGCTTACATGGGACCCGGGTAGTCTGAA
>JAOAPT010000669.1 GCA_025463045.1 Candidatus Solibacter sp. | reverse complement strand
TTTCAGATATCCTTTTCATATCCCGAAGCCGTCAAAGCGCAAGCAGTCGTGCGTGAGTTCGTTTCCCAATTCACGACAGAAGATATCAAGACTCCCGTCCGTCTTACCCAACACAGGAACCTCGGATCATACCTCGAGGTCCTCGACCCCGCGAGCCTACCGCAAGCGCCCGCCGCACCCAACCGCTCCGTGATCACCGCGGCCGGCATCGCCTTTGGCTTGATGCTCGGCGCCCTCACACTCCGCCTTCGCCCACAAAAACTGGCCGATAATTAGGACGATATGATCCGAGCAACTTGGATCGCCGCGATCGTGATCGCAGCCGTCCGCGCCCAGAGCCCCGACGTCGCCATTCGCGGCGAGATCACCGGTACTGTCGTCGAACCCGGCGTCAACGCGCCCATCGCCGCAGTGGAGGTCACGCTTGACTATCTCGGACCGAAGCAGCCGCGCATCATGCCCGCACCCGCGCAGTCCACGTCCACCGCGCGCACCAATGCGTCCGGCGTTTTCACGTTCCAGATCGAGCAGTCCGGCATGTACACCATCCGCGCGAGCAAGCAGGGACTCCGCGAGACGGGCGTCACGCCCAGCGCGCCCGCTCGCCAGAATTTCATGCTCACCAGGGAAGCACCCACGCGCGAAATCCACCTCTACCTCACGCGCTCCGGCGGCGTCACCGGGGTCGTGGTCGACGATGAGACAGGCCAGCCGATCGCCGACCTGAAAGTGGCCGGCGGTGCGGCGGTGTACCTGTTCGGACGCCGAATACTCGTCCGAGGCCCCGCCACCACCGGAGCGGACGGACGCTTCACCATCAATGGCATTCCCGGCGACTACTACGTGGAGATCGCGCCGCAGACGCGCGGCAAAGATCGCGTGCTGTTGAAGTTCTCCGAGGAGGACATCGCCAATGTGGACATGGATTACGAGCGGACATACTGGCCCGGCGGCCATGGCGAAGATTCCGCGCTGCCCGTCAGTGTGACCTCCGGCGCCCTCGTGGACTTGGGCCGGCTGCGCGTGAAGAAGGTCCCCTACTTTCGCGTCCACCTGCGCGTCCCCAAAGACATCTGCCGGCCCGACGAGTTGCTGAGGCTGCACGAGTACACGAGGGGTGCTCAGTTCGACGACCAGACCACGGAACTCGCCGGCGGTATCCCTTGCGGCACCGATCTGCTCATCACGCGCTTTGCGCCCGGCAACTCCCGCCTGCTACTGACCAGCACGAAATCGCCGCGCGCCACCGCCTCTGTCCCGATCGCGATCACCAGCCGAAACCTCGAAGTAACCGCCGGGCTCTCGCGCGGGATCGCAATGGACGCACGTTTTGTTCTGGAAGATGGCGCGGCCCAGATCGACTTTACGCGCGCGCGGCTGCTGCTCGATCCGCTCGGGATGCTCCGCTTCGCCGACACCTTCGGACCCAAATTCGCGGACGAGAAGGGCCAACTTCGAGTCGAAGGTCTCCCCGAGGTCGAGCATCGCGTCAACGTCACAGGCGTGGGACCGACTCACTACGCGAAGGAGATCCGCTTCAACGGCAACCTGCTCCGCGACGGCATCGCGCCGCTCGATATTCCGGCGGTGGCACACTCGCTCACCATCGTGCTGGACGACAAGGCCGCCACTATTAGCGGCGCCGTCATGAACGGAGACAAGGCCGTGCCGAATGCGATGGTGCTACTTGCGAAATGGCCGGCGCCGGCCAACCAGGCTTTCGTTCCAGCGCGCATCATCGCCGACGGGAACGGCCGCTATCAGTTCACCGGCCTCGCACCCGGCGAGTATCGCGTGCTCGCCGTGCCAAACGGAATCGATGAGCAGCAGCGACCCGCCGGCAGCCTTGAGCGGGCGATGGCCGCCTCGTCGAAGATCGAACTCTCCGCGCGCGAAATGCGCACCATCGACCTGACGCCAGTCACTTTGCGTTAAACCGCGTGAACCGCGCCCGATCGATCTCCGCCGCGCCCGGCACCAAATCATCCATCGGCACCGGTACGCCCGGAGTCGTATGCAGCGGCACGACGCCCGCCCACACCGGCAGCGGCACATCGCCCGCCTCTTCGATCGGCGGCCCCTTACGCACTTTCGCCGACACCTCTTCGAGCGGCAGCGCCAGCACCATCGTCCCCCGCAATTCCGCGTCCGATGGCGGCCTTACCTCTTCAAACCTGCCCGGCAAAATGTGATTCGTGAACCGCCGCATCGCGATCATCTTCTCCGCCGGATCCGCCAGCACCCGCGCGCGCCCCAGCATCACCACGCTCCGGTAATTCATCGAGTGATGAAACGCCGAGCGTGAGAACACGAACCCGTCCACCAGCGTCACCGTGACGCACACGTCCACCCCATCGCCCATCGCGCGCAGCATGCGGCTCGCCGGCGATCCGTGGATGAAGATCTCATCGCCCAACCGCGCGTACCCCGTCGGGATCACGTACGGCTGCCCGTCGAGCGCGAAGCCCACGTGACACAGATACCCTTCGTCGAGGATCGCGTAGACTTCCTGCCGGTCGTAAACGCCGCGCTGCGCGAGGCGCCGGACTTGCGTGCGTGCCGTGGGGCTGAAGGTTTCCATCATGCTCTCTAAGTTACCCGCTCAGGTGGCCCTCGAAAAGATCCACTTTTGATATTCTGGAGCAGTCCACTTATGCACGTCGCCTTCGTCCTCGATCCCGCCTCCGCCTCCCCGCTCCATCGACAGATCTACGATCAGTGGCGTGAGGGCATCCTCACCGGCCGTTTCCGCCGCGGCGAGCGCGTGCCCTCCACGCGCGAGCTCGCCCTCACGCTCGATGTGGCCCGCACGACCGTCACCGCCGCCTACGATCAGTTGATCGCGGAGGGCTACCTCGATTCCGTCCGCGGCTCCGGCACCTTCGTCTGCCGCGAACTTCCCGACGAGCTGCTCCACTCGCGCCGTGCGCCCGCCCCGCGTGCCGCCGCCGATGCCGCGATCCGCCTCTCGCGCTATGGCGCCGGACTTCCGGATGTCGGTTCTACCCAACCGCCTCGCCGGGCCGGCTGGCTCCGCTTCTCCGAATGGCGCCCCGACCTCAACGAGTTCCCTTTTCCCGTCTGGCGCAAACTCCTCGGCCGCCACTTTCGCGGACCCGATTCGCGCCTCTTCGATTACGCCGAATCCGCCGCCGGCTACGATCCGCTGCGCGAAGAGATCGCCGCCTATGCCGCCCGCTCACGCGCCGTGCGCTGTTCGCCCGATCAGGTACAGATCGTCAACGGCTCCCAGCAGGGGCTCGATCTCTGCGCGCGTCTCCTGCTCGACCCCGGCGATGAAGTTGCCTTCGAAAACCCCGGCTACCAGGGGGCGCACCAGATCTTCAACGCGGTCGGCGCGCGCCTCGCCCCCGCACCGCTCGACGCCGACGGACTCGCCGCCGGTGCCCTCAGCGATCGCGCGCGCCTGGTCTACTGCACGCCCTCGCACCAGTTCCCCACCGGCGTTTCCATGACGGTCACGCGCCGCCTCGAACTCATCGAGTGGGCGCGCCGCCGCGGCGCAGCGATCATCGAAGACGATTACGACAGCGAGTACCGCTACAGCGGCCCGCCCATGCCGTCCATGCAGGGACTCGCCGGCGGAGCGCCCGTTGTCTACATCGGAACATTTTCCAAAGTGATGTTTCCCGGCCTGCGTATCGGGTACGTCATCACTCCTCCGAAACTCGCCGCCGCCTTCGCGCGCGCCAAGTGGCTGGCCGACCGGCAGACGCCCCTGCTCGAACAGGCCACGCTCGCCGACTTTCTTCGCGAAGGGCACCTCGAGCGCCACATCCGCCGCATGCGCCGCCTCTATGGCCGCCGCCGCGCCGTCCTCGTCGAATCGCTCGCGAAGCACTTCGGCAGCCGCGCCCAGGTGCTCGGCGACGACGCGGGAATGCACGCGCTCGTCCGCTTCAGCGGGCCGTCCATCGCCGAACGCGCGCTCGCCAATCGGGTGACGCTCGCCACTTCCGCGCTCTACTATCTCGGAACGCCGCCGCGCAACGAATTCGTCTTCGGATTTTCAAACATCACCGAACGCGCCATCCGCGAAGGAATCCGGCGGCTGGTATGATGCACCAATATGGACCGCCGCAGCTTTTTCGCCGCTCCCCTCGCCGCCGCCTTTCAACTTAAAGCCGCCGAACCGGAGAAGCGCGTGTTCGCCACTGGCGATGGCATTCCGCTCACCACCGCCGAATGGGCGCAACAACTCGCCACCCTCACCGCTAAAGGCGACGTCGCGCGCGACAGCTATTCGCTCGGCGGCGTGGTCGAGCAACTGGAAACCCGCATGGCCGCGGCGCTCGGCAAGGAGACTGCCGTCTGGCTCCCCACCGGCACGCTCGCCAACCATCTAGCCGTGCGTCTGCTCGCCGGCAATCGACGACGCGTCCTGGTGCAGGCCGAGAGTCACTTGATGAATGATTGCGGCGATTGCGCCGATACCCTGAGCGGCCTGCACCTCGTCCCGCTCGCGCCCGGCAAGGCGACTTTCACTTTGCAGGACGTCGAACGCGCCGCCTACGAATCCGGCCAGGGCCGCGTCGTCACGCCCATCGGCGCGATCCAGATCGAATCTCCCGTGCGCCGCAAAAATGGCGAACGCTTCGATTTCGAAGAGATGAAAAAGATCGCCGCGTGGGCGCGCGATCACCACGTCGGACTGCACCTCGATGGCGCGCGCCTTTACCTCGAGAGCGCCTACACCGCACGGTCTGTGAAGGAGTACGCCGCCCTCTTCGATACCGTGTATATCTCGATGTACAAGTATTTCAACTCGGCCTCCGGCGCGATTCTCGCTGGACCGAAATCGCTCCTGCAGGATCTTTTCCAGACGCGCCGCATGTTCGGCGCCGGACTGCCGCATGTCTGGCCCTTCGCCGCCGTCGCGCTGCACTACCTCGCCGGCTTCGAGCAGCGTTTCCGGACCAGCGTGGAAACCGCCGAGCGCGTCATCGCCGTCCTGCGCGCCGATTCGAATTTCGGAATCGAGCCCATCCCGAACGGGACGAACATCTTCCGCCTGCGCGTCTTCAACGTCAACGCACCCGTGTACAAACTCCGCCTGGAAGACACCGGCATTAGCGTCGCGGATCCCGTCGGCGACTGGTTTGCCATCCAGGTCAATGAGACGTGGAATCGCCTGCCCGCCACCGATATCGCCGCGCGCTTCCGCCAGGCCCTAGGCTGACACTAACTTTAGTTAGCCGGGGAAGCTACACCAATCCTATCTACCTTTCCTGACACCGTTTTGACAAGCTGTGGACATGAGTGCTCCGCGCGACCCGCGCATCGTCGGCCTGTACGCTCTGTTCTTTCTCTCCGGCTTTCCCGCGCTGCTCTATCAGGTCGTCTGGCAGCGGGCGCTGTTCACCATCTACGGCGTGAATATCGAATCGGTCACCATGGTGGTGAGCGCGTTCATGCTCGGACTGGGACTCGGCAGCCTCGGCGGCGGCTGGCTGTCCGGGCGCCGCGGCGTGCCGCTGCTCGCTGTCTTCGGAATCGCCGAACTCGGTATCGCCATCTTCGGTGCACTCTCACTGCGGATCTTTCACTTCGTCGCACAGTACACCGCGGGCACTTCCGCGCTGGGCACCGGCGCGATCACCTTCGTCCTGCTGCTCGTGCCCACCGCGTTGATGGGCAGCACTCTGCCCATCCTCACCGAACACCTGGTGCGGATCTCCGGCAACGTCGGACGCTCGGTCGGCTCCCTTTACTTCGTCAACACGCTTGGCTCGGCGACGGCTTGCTTCTGCGCCGTCGTGTTTCTGATGTACCGCTTCGGTGAATCCGGATCGGTCTTCTTCGCGGCATCGATCAACGCACTCGTCGGCCTCACGGTTCTCATCCTCCATTTCACGGTGCCGAATCGCGGCCCTGCCGCCGCACCCGCGCCCGCCGTCAACGCGCCCGCCGCCTCGCCGACGCTCGCCTTTCGCCTCGCGGTCTGGCTGGCCGGACTTGCCGGCCTCGTCTCGCTAGCCTATGAAATCCTCTGGTATCGCGCCTTCTCGCTGGCCGCGATGGGACGGGCGCCGGCCTTCGCCGTGCTGCTTGGCTTCTATCTGACAGGCATCGCGTTCGGCGGACGAGTCAGTTCCAAACTCTGCCGCAAGATGAGCGGCGATAGCCTGCAGCGCCAATTGCGCAACCTGGGGATTTTCGTAATCGTCGCCAATCTTCTGGGATTTCTCGTCGTCCCGGCGCTCGGCTATCTCTCGCGCTTCGGCCCCGGCCTCGCCCTTCCGCTGGTAGCCGTGGTGACCACCCTGCTCGGCGCGGCCTTCCCGTTGATCTCGCATGCCGCCGTCGTTCCCGACGCCCGCGCCGGACGCGGACTCAGCTGGCTGTATGTCAGCAACATCATCGGCTCGACACTCGGCAGCCTGATCGTCGGTTACGTCCTGATGGACTACTGGGGCATACGCCAGATCGCCATCGCGATTGCCCTTACGGGGATCGCGCTGGGCACGGCGATTCTGCTCGGCAGTGCGCGCAATGGCCGTTCGCGCCTTTTCCAACTCGCCGGCTGCGCCGCCCTGGCAGTGCTCGTGGTCGCCGGCGCTGCGCCCCTCTTCGATCGCATTTACGAGCGCCTTGAAGCCAAGATCGTGCTGCCCGACTCCTACGTCTATCGCGACATCGTGGAAACCAAGAGCGGTGTTGCCGCCGTCACCAAGGATCTTGTTGTCTTCGGCGGCGGCGTCTACGATGGCCGAATCAATACCGACCTGGTGCACGATAGCAACTGGCTCTTCCGCCCGTTCTCCATCAGCCTGTGGCACGCCGCGCCGCGCAAAGTGCTCATGATCGGCCTATCCACCGGAGCCTGGGGACAGGTGATCGTCAATCATCCGGAAGTAGAACAGCTAACCATCGTGGAAATCAATCCGGGCTATCTCAAATTGATCGATAAGTATCCTGCCGTCCGCAACCTGCTCACCAATCCCAAGGTCCACATCGTGATCGACGATGGCCGCCGCTGGCTGGTGCGCAACCGCCGGGAACAGTTCGACGTCATCGTCAGCAACACCACCTTCCACTGGCGGGCGCACATCAGCGCCATCCTCTCGCGCGAATTTCTCGAACTGGTCAGCGCCCACCTCCGGCCCTCGGGCGTGTTCTTCTATAACCTCACCGGCTCGCCCGAGGCGCAGCTTACCGGCATCACCGTCTTCCCGTATGGCCTGATGGTGGGCAACGCGCTCGCCCTCAGCAATCAGCCGATCCCCGTTGACCTCGAACGCTGGAAGCGCATCATGCGCGACTACCGCATCGATGGCAAGCCGGTCTTCGACCTGAATAATCCCGAGCACGTGAAGCGCTTCGAGGAAGTCGCCGCTTCGCTGCCGGTGCGCGAAGACGCGGCAGCGCTCCGTGCGAAGAACACCGCCACCCGCTTGATCACCGATGACAATATGGGCGTGGAGTGGCGGAAGGTCGACCAGGAGCGCTAGATCGAGCGCGACCCCATCGACACGATGTCGTCGATCTGCATCGCCTCTTTCACCACGAACGGCTCGCCGTACTTCACGCCGATCAAATTCCCGTAGAACCGCGCCACCGCGCCCAATCGCTCGCGAATCTCCTGCTCGTTCGGAAACAGCGTCCCGCCCTCGATCGTCTCGCCATACTGCGACGTATAGCTCAACAGCGCCGTCATCCGCCGTTCGAACTGCGCGCTGATGTCCACGATGAAGCTCGGCTTCACCTCCGCATAGATGCTCGAGTAGAGAATCTTGAACGGCCGGTGCGGCTCCGAATACTCGTCGAGCTTGCGCAATCCCGCGAGGAAGCACGCTTCGAAGCCGATCTCGCTCGCGCGGTAGTGGTCCGGATGGCGTGCCTCCCAGTAGGGCAGAATCACGACGCGGGGTTTCAGTTCGCGGATCTTCACCGCCAGCGTCATCCGCGCCGTGATCGTGTTCTCCAGCCGCGCGTCGGGAAAGTGCAGATTGCCGCGCCACTTCAGCAGCATGTGCTGCCCCGCCACGTCCGATTCGGCGACGCGTGTTTCGGGATCACCGCGCGTCCCCATATCGCCCGCCGTCAAATCGAGCACGCCGGTGCGATACCCGGCCTCGGCCATCTTGATTATCGTGCCGCCGCACGTTTGCTCGACATCGTCGGGATGCGCGGCAATCGCCAGTACGTCGAGATTCATACGCGCGCCGCCAGCTTCTTCAGGAATTCGCTCATAGTGATCCGGTATTTGAATGCCTTCACGCGATTGATCGCGATCACAGGCACTTCGTCATTGTACAGTCGCCGCAGTTCCGCATCGCGATCGATGTCGAGTTCCTCGTAGTCGAACTCAGCCCGCGAGCGCGCCGCGACGATCACCTTCTTCGCTTCGTCGCACAGGCAGCAGCCCGAGCGCGTGTAGAGCGTCACCAGCGGCTTCATCTTTACCAGTCACCTACCAGTCATTTACCAGTAAAGATCCTGCCGCCGCGAAAAGCGCTCGCGCGGCGCCATCAGCTTGATCAACGCCACGCCCGCCAGGAAGCCCCCCACGTGCGCGAAAAACGCAACGCCGCCGCCCTCCGAAACGTGCGAGTAGCCGATCGTCCCCACGCCGTTGAAGAACTGAATCGCAAACCAGTAGATCAGCATCACCCACGCCGGAAGATCGATCGTCGTGATGAAGAAGAAGACGAACACCAGCGTGTAAATGCGCGAGTGCGGAAACATCACCAGGTAAGCGCCCATGACGCCCGCGATCGCGCCGCTCGCCCCCACCGTGGGAATCCGCGAGTACGGGCTCGCGAGCACCTGCGTCAATCCCGCCGCCGCGCCGCACAGCAGGTAGAACAGCAGGTACTTGCCGCTACCCAGAATGTCTTCGATGTTGTCGCCGAAGATCCACAGGAACCACATGTTGCCCAGCACGTGCATCCAGCCGCCGTGCAGGAACATCGAGGTCAGCAGGCTGAGCCTATCGAAGTGGTCCGGCACCAACCCGTATGCTCCGATGAATTCGTTGCGCGAATACGGGTCGAGCGAGATCTCAAACAGAAACACCAGCAAGTTGATCACGATGAGCAGGACCGTGACCACCGGCCTGGAATAACTCGGCTGTGTATCGCGTAACGGAAACATTTAGTCCTGGCGTGCCGCGCGTGCGGCGCGGGAGGAGAAGTCGGGGTGAGAGCGCCGCTCCGCCCGTGCGATCAATGCATGCACGTCGTCCAGCCCGCGGATTCCGCCGCGCGCCCCGAGCGCCGTACAGTTGAGCGCCGCCATCGCGTTGGAGAATTCGAGCGTTTCGCTCATGGCCATCCCTTGCAGGACAGCATAGCAAAACGCCCCGTGGAACACGTCTCCCGCGCCCGTCGTATCCACGCAGTTCACTACGAATGCCGGTGCGTAATGAAAGCGCCCGTTCTCGCGCGCCAACGCCCCGTGCGCGCCGAGCGTCATCGCCGCCACCCGCATTCCATACTCTTCCTGAATCGCGCTCAGCGCCTTGAACGGGTCCGTCTCGCCCGTCCACGCCGTGGGAAATTCGCTCGACGCCACCAGGTAATCCACATTCGGCAGCACCTTGTCGAACCCGTGATAGATGGTGTCGACATCCACCGTCACTGGGATTCCGTGCCGCCGCGCAATCTCCGCCGCCCGCGCCACCGCCGGTGTATCGTGCCCGTCAATGTGCAGCAGCCGCGCATTCGAGATCATCTCGTCCGTGATCTCCTCCGGCAAAATCTTCAGGCAATCGTCGCGCCGCCACAACACCGTGCGCTCACCAGTCGACCGGTCGATGATGATGTACGCCGATTGATTCGCGCATCCCTTGCGCACCATCACGTGATCCAGATTGATCCCCGTGCCCTGCAGGCTTTCCAGTTGGATCTGCCCGCGCAAATCATCGCCCACAGAGCCGATATATTTTGCGCGCAATCCGAGACGCGAGCACGCCACCAGCGCGCTCGCCACCTGCCCGCCCGGGCTCATGTGCTCATCTTCGAACGGCACTTTGCCCGCATAGGCGGGGAAGTGCGGCACGATCAGCACAGTATCGGTCGCGTTGAGTCCAACTCCTACTACGTCGTAATCAGGCATTCATCAGCTCTTGTAAGAAACGGGGAGTTTTTGCGCGTGGCCGATGGGCGTCTTGAGATTGTACAGGCCGATGCGGCGATTCAGGTCCGCGGCACGCCGCGTCAGTTCGCCAGGATCGAGGCGCGATGCCGCGGCATTCAGCCGTTCGATTTCCGCATCCAGATCCTTGCTCTCCAGAATCCATGCGGGAGCGAACCCGTTATTGCGAAGCAGGCGGTGCGCCATCCGCTGGGCGGGATCCTCGTAAGGATTCTCCTCCAGCGAAATCGGACGGCCCGTTCCTTCGAGCCGCTCGAATGCGCCTTCTTCCATCGCCTCCTGAATTTTGCGCTCCGCAATCAGGTTCCAGACGTCCATACCTTAAGCGTATCTCAGGAAGCGAATAAATTAAGCCGCCTCCGCGTCGAACGCGCATCAAATGAACGAAAACACGCGAGGAGCGGCCCCCCACCCGCTTCCAGCGCGATAACTCCGTGCCGCGAAACTCTATCCCAACGCGAGTCCAGTCAAAAAATACGCAGCCCCGTTGAAGATCCGAGCCCCAATCAGAGCCGCGACGGTTAGGGAGCGGTGGTCGCCGAAAAGGACCATCGCTCCCTCACGGTCGCGGTTCTGATTGTTTTTCCGCCGCCAACGCCTGCCTTTGCAGAAATCGCCGCTCCGCCGCCGAGCATTCGCATTCCAGCGCACGCGCATAGCACCGCATCGCCTCCGACGTCTCGCCGAGTTCGTCCCGCAGCCGAGCCTCCGTTGCGTGCAGCAGATAATAGTGCGCCAGCGCAGGATGGCCCGCGATCTTCCGCAGTTCGCGCAGCCCCGGCGCCGCGCCTTCCGCGCGCGATACCGCCACCGCACGATTCAAGGCGATCACGGGCGACGGATTGAGCGCGTACAACCCGTCGTACTGCTCGACGATGAACCGCCAGTCCGTCGACCCGAAGTCGGGCGCCGTGGCGTGCGCCGCCGCGATCGCCGCCTCCAGGTGATACTCCGAAACCCGATTGCCGGCCGCGCTGCGATCCAGCCGTCGCAGCCCTTCGGAAATCCGCGCGCGATCCCACAGCGCCCGATCCTGATCCGCCAGCAGAAACAGATCGCCCTGCGCATCGAGCCGTGCCGGCGCGCGCGCCGCCTGCAGATAAAACAGCGCGAGCAGCGCATCCGCCGCGGGAGCGCGCGTCGCGGCGTGATCCGCCACCAGCACGCAAAGCCGGATCGCCTCCTCACACAAATCGCCGACGTTCCGCGTGTACCCTTCGTTGAACATCAGATAAAGCACTTCGAGCACGCCCTCGCGCCGCGACGCCAGTTCGCCATCTTCAGGCAGCGCGAAGCTCAAATCGCGCACCAATCGCTTCGCGCGCACGATACGCTGCGCCGCCGCGCTCTCCTGAATCAAAAACGCGCGCGCGATCTCCGCCGTGCTGAACCCGCACACCGTCTTCAGCGTAAGCGCCGCACGCGCTTCCCTCGGCACTTCCGGATGGGCGCACAGAAAAATCATGCCGAGCTGATCGTCCATCGCGTCGGGATCGGCGCCGCCCGACGGCCAAAGGCGCGCCACTTCGTCCGCCTTCGACGCCAGTGACGCCTCGCGGCGCAGCGCATCGAGCGCGCGATTCCGCGCCACCTCGATGAGCCACGCCGCCGGGTTTGCCGGAATTCCGCGATGCGGCCACAACTCCAGCGCGCGGATCAACGCCTCCTGCACCACATCCTCGGCAAGCTGCAAATTGCGCGGCCCGAAAATGCGCGTCAGCGTCGAAACCATGCGCCCCGCCTGATGGCGGAAGAGATGTTCCACCAGTTCGTCCGGCGCGGACATCACGGTTACACCACCTCGAGGCGCCGAACCTCGATCGGACCGAAATCCAGATGCGGCGAGCCCTGACACAGCTCGACCGCCTGATCGTAGCTCTCGGCCTGCACCAGGTAATACCCGCCGAGCACGTCCTTCGTCTCCGTGAACGGTCCGTCCGTAATGCGAGTCTTTCCTGCCTCCGCGCGCACCACGCGCCCCGTGGATTCCAGCTTCCCGCTGGAAAGATAATTCCCGGTCGCGCGGATGCGCTGACCCCACGCCTTGTAGCGCGAGATCACCGCCTGCATTTCTTCCGGACTAAGCTCCGGCATCTTATCGATTTCGTGAAGAAGAATCAGATAGCTGTTCATTTTCTAGCTCCTCACAGATTAAACGAACGATGCCGCCGATTTTCGACAAAGGATTTTAGGGCGTCAGCCGCAGCGCCGTTTCCAGTTCCGGCTGCCGCTTCACAATCGGACCGTTGAAGAAAACTGCCGGAGGAATCGCGTCGTCCCACTTCACTCCCGCCGGATACAGCGCCGCCATATCCCACAGGATGTTATCGCGCAGACAGCACGCCTGCTTGGGCTGCGGATCGCGCGCGTCGGCTGCCATGCGCAACGCCAGCAGGTGCTGCGCGTCCCAATATTGCTGTGCGCGCGCATCCTTCAACCGCCCGAGCACAATCGACCCGGGCGCCTGAAAGTCCGTGACGAGCATCGGCTCCCACACCGCGAACACTTTGATATTCGCGCTCGCGTGCTTTTCTAAAATCTGTTGGACTGCGGAGGCCCCCCGCAGACAGGTCGGTCAAGTCGGCGATAGCAGCAGGATCAGGCGCGGACGATCCGCGGCGTGATTGAACTCCGCGCGCAGGTTGCCGAGATCCATCGTCGCCATCGGCGGCTGTCCCGCCGGAGTTTTGTGCGAGCAGCCGGCGAGCAAGGCCGCCGCAACCACTACGAGTAGAATGCGCTTCACAGATCGGCCAGCAGGTTCGCGAGAAATTGAGGAGCGATGAACATGACGATCACAATCACGGCAGACGTCCAGAATATCGCGAGGGTCGCGCGGCTGCGCGTACGGCAGGTGCGTCCTCCCCGATAAAGCTGCCACAGTCCGAAGACCAGCAGAAGACCGGAGATCGCCATCAGGTAGGGTCGAAACGGTTCGAGCACCATTCCGAGTCCCGCGCTGCCGGCTGCGGCGGCGATGCCCAACGGCAGGCAACACGCCATACAGGATATGGCGCTGGCCACCGCCGCGACCGGTGCGAGTTTCTCGGTGTGCTTCACGCGCGTGTGCGCCTTAGTCGGCAACAACTGCGAACGTGCCCACGAAGCTGCTGCGGCGGAACCGTACGCTCCACGTCTCGTCGAGGCCGTCGCCCTTATACGAGTTCTCCAGCGCATACGCCGGCATCGCGTGCTCGAGTTTCGTCAACGGCGGATAGTAGATGTCTTCGTTACCGCAGATGTGGTCCGCTTCCGTCATTCCGCGCGTCGCGATCTCGGCCAGCGATCCCGCCGTCAGCCGCGCCGCGCCGCCGTGGATGTTGCCGTCCTGAATCGTCAGCTCGATCGGCGCCGACTTTACGTGAATCACGTTTTGCAACAGCGCCGGAACCTGCGCCTTCGCGAAGCTCACCAGCGCTTCCCGCTGCGCCGCCGTCGCGCGGCTGTCCACGATCAGCACCGAACGCGCCGCATTTACAGGCCGATGTACGTCGCCTAACGTATACTCCGTGCGCACCACGCCGACTACGCCGAGGCCCGCGATATTGACGCCCTTCCAGGCGCCGTTATTGATCTTCCAGCCGAACACGGCTTCCTTGCCGTTGATCTCGACTTCGCCATTGGCGAAGCACGGGCCCGTGAAAACATCGGCCGTGCGAGCTTCCATGTAGTTGCCGGAAATGCCGCTTACCGGAAGGCCGGCAGCGAACGAAACGGTCGCGGCCGCGGATAGTACCGCAGCGGCTGTGCACAGAAGTTTCATCCAGTTTTCCCTCTTTGATGATTATACCCCGCCCCGCTAGTTCGCCCCGGCCGTACTGGTATCCGCCGTCTGCCGCCCGACCCGCGCCTTCTCCTCCTTCTGCGCCAGCGTGGACCGCAGTTTCAGCAGATCCTTCAGCGAGTCGTACCAGAACGGTGCGCCCAAACTCAGCAAAATCCACGTGAGCAGCACCCCGCGCCATGAACTGTTCAAAAGGTCATAATCCACACAAAGCAGATCGTTGCACGAGGTCTCGGCGGCAGAGTTCAACATGTTGCTCTCCGCCTTGCCAGGGGTCGAGCGAAGCTGTACCGGTCCGAGCCTCTTCGACATCAGCAGCAGTTGCTCGCCGCGATCTTCGTCCACCTTGAACCCGAGCGTCCGCAATTCCTGCGCGACGGCGTCCGCCTTGCACACCACGCTCCGTGGCGTCGCATCGCCCTTTGCGATCGCGCACTGCCTGGCGCCTTGGAAAAGCTGATCGTCGAAGTGCGCGATGCTCCCCGCGAACTGCGTCTCGCCGAGCACGTTCGACGCCGGATCGTTCGCTCGCTTCCGCAATTCGATCCACCGCGCCTGCGGCTTCACCGCCTGAATCGTGAGCGGAGCGGCGACCGACACCGGAGCCTTCGACGCCTGGATCGCACGCGCCATCTCCGCAGCGCCCGCCGCCTTCGTCTCTACCGCGAGCGTATCGTAGCCCGCGAGCAGCGAGTACGATCCGGCCGGCAATTCCTGCTTGTCTTTCAGCGACGCCTGCGTCAGTCCGTTCGTGTGCGAAAGCCGGTCGATCCCCTGTAGCGTGACGCGCAGCTTCTCCACCCCATCGCCGCTCACCGTGTACCCCACGCGCTGCTTGTCGCGCGCCGTGTTCACCGGGGCGCCGGAATTCCGCACCGCGGTTTCGATATCGGACAGCGGCTGCGACGTCCACTGCGGTTCCAGCGGAAACACCGCTCCGCCCACCACCAGTTCCAGCCGCTGGCTGTACGGAGTCTGCCAGTTCTTGTTGGTCATCAGGCGCCCCTGCGGCAGCCGCTGCCACAGAAAATGATCGGGCAGCACGGCGAGTTGCGGATCGCGCAGCTTCGCAAGATTGCCCTGAATTTCGTCGCGCTGCGCCTTCGCGTTTTGTAGCTCGTCCTGATTCTGCGCGGTCGGCGCCGCCTTGCTCTGCTCCTCGATGTGCTTCTGCTGAAGCTCCGCCTGCTGCACTAGTGAATCGCGCAGTTTGTCGTTGGCCGAAAGCCGCTTCAGCAGATCGATCGAATCGAGTTGCACCAGCGTCGCGATAAACAGCGCGCCGATCACCGTCACCAGTTGCGCGCGGAAGCGGTATTCGGCCGTGGTGCGATCCATCACCTGGTCGAACCAGTTATTGATCCGCCCCACAAACGCACTCTGCGCGCAGAGCAGGATCGCTTTCGTGAGACGCTCGTGCGTCGGCTTGCCTGCCTCCGTCAATTCGAGCGACTGCGCCGCTTCGCGGATGTCGGAGAGCGCGCGTCCCGGGTCGGGCACGTCGTTGCCGGCGAGCACCTGCCGCAGCCGCTGCATCGCGGCCAGCGCTTTCGCCTTCGCGTCCTTCGTTCCCGCGATCGTCGAAGGGTTGGCGGCAAACTCCAGCAGCACGCGGATGAACTCCTCACGCTCCACCACCTCCCCTTTGCGCGGCTTCGATCTCCAAAAGGGAGGCTGCGCGATCACCGGGTGCTTCAGCACCGCCTTCGCAACCTCCACTACGTCGGCGTCGCTAAGAGTGCCCGATTCCGGCAGTCCGTCATCCACCAGCAACCGATCGAACGTGAACACGATTTGGGTGGGCTCCGCCGGCGGAGGCGTCAGGTTGATTGCCAGATCGTGATTAGCCGGCACCGGCGCGATGTGCGAAGGGTATGTGCAGACATTGCCCTCGACGGCGAGCACCGTGCCCTGATACGCGCCCGATGCGATCGAGACGGTCAGCGTGGTGTCCGGCGGCAGTCCCGCGATCGCCTTGCGGCTCGCAAATTGCGACGGTCCCGCGAACCGGTACGCCACCGTTGCCGCGCCTTCCTTGTCGGTCTTCGAACTGCTGACCGCCCAACTCGCCGCCGTCCCGCGCGGACGCAGGTGAACCACCGCGTTCTCCGGCAGCGCTCCCCCGCCCCCCAGCTTCACGGATGGCCGCAGCGAACCGCCATGCAGCGCCAGCATCAACGGAACGTTCTCGCTAAGCGTGACTTCGCCATTCGCGTCCGCGACCTTTTCAATCGGCGCGGTCGGCTTCGCCCCGGCCACCGGCGGCTGCGCGAACTGCACCTTCTGGCCCGGCTTCAACCCGCTGATCACCGCTGCATCGAAGCGCTCGTAGGGACTCCCATTCAGTTGCAGCAGCAGATTCTCCAACCCCACCTGCAGCCGCCCGGAACGCGCATTGAACAGCCAAAGCCAAAACTGCGTGAACGCCGTGACCAGAGGACTCAGCAGCACCATGACGACCGCCAGCCCGATCAGTACATCAAGGTACTTAAGGATTTCCATTTACGACTGATTCTATATCAGTCAGGGGACATCATAGGTTCAGTCGTCGAGGTCAACGCAAAGCAGTGCTCCTGGCTGCGCTGCGTCGATCGCGGCCACAATCGCAATCACATTGCGCGTCACCACCGCCATCACCGTTGTCGCTCAGTCCAATCAATGCGACTTGGGAGTGGGGTTCGATTCTGCTGGTACCGGATGCCCTGGTCTGCCGTGAGTATCGCATCGAAGCCGGCGTCTTCCGCCGCTTTGAGCAGCACTCCATTACTGATACTGAGCCCGGCCAGTGAGCAGCCGCCAACTGGTCCGGAAGGTTGTCATCGGGCAGGATGCGCATGGATCACAATCGCCGGCGCTGGTTCTCCCGTGAAGACGGGCTCTGCCGAGCGCGCGACGAAGTCCAACACAGCTTCAATCTGCTCCCGACGCACCGAGGGATACTCCTCCGCCAGTTGGTCCAGGGGGAACGCTTTCCAGCACCGGACATTTCGACCAATCGAGCATCGGGACTTCCCTCTAATTCGATGCTAGCGTGCCCCTGCCACAAACATCAAGGACGCTCGACTCCGTATGACTTCCGTTGCGCGACGTGCTCTTCCGCGAAGAGCTTGCGCAACCGGGCCTTCTCCATCTCCGGCCGATCGAGCATCTTCAGGAACTCTTCCCACTGTGCCTCGTCGACGACAAACTCCACCGGCTTCTCATGCATCTTAGCTGGCCCTTTGCAAAACATCTTCGACAGCCTCGGGGTGTTTGGCGATCACGGCGAGCAGGACGCGCGTGGAAGTGTCGGGCCGCGACCTGCCCTGCTCCCAGTTCCTCAGCGTCGCCGGTGGAAAGCCGAATTTGGCGGCGAATTGCGCTTGGCTGAGTTTCATCTTCAGTCGGACCTTTCGAACATCGACCTCGGGAACATCGACCAGCGTCACGCGGACGCGATCGTTCTTTCCCTCAGTCCATGCAATCGCCTCCCTCAATCCCTGGATGATGCTCCCGCCAACAGTCTGTCGTTTTCGCCCGCTGCTCGTCTTTCGTGCGACGGGCTTGGTCTTCTTTTCTGTAGCCATACG
>JAOAPT010000646.1 GCA_025463045.1 Candidatus Solibacter sp. | reverse complement strand
TACGATATTTGCAGCACTTGTAATTGCGATTATTTGTGCGCCCACGGCATCGGCGCAGGCCACTGCCGCGGCCATAACGATTATTTCCGGTAATGGGCAGATGCCTTGCCCCACGTGCGACAGAACGAACTATCGGGAGTTCTATCCTCTCGTTGTGAAGGTGACCGATAGCAGTGGTGCCCCGATCGCGGGCAAAACCGTCAACTGGCAGATCACGTTCGCAACCGGTGCCACGCCGTTCATCGACCCGAGCTCAGTCACGAACAGCAATGGAATTGCATACGCACATTACTTCCAGGGCTTTCAAGCCGGTGTGTTCGGAACAGCGTATCTTCAGTCCACCGTCCTTGCGACGGCGGATGGCGTCTCAACTACTTTCTATGAGACCCAGGCGCTCACCAGTAACTCCGCCGGCGGCACTAATCTTCAACTAGTCGCGTCGCGGTTGGATTCACCCACCGATGGGGACCTCGGCAAATCGCTGGGTACCGGACCGGCGGGCTCCAGCGGCCCCGTTCCGGTTCGCGTTCACGTGGACTCCGGTGGCGTTGGCGTCCCCAACATTTCGGTGCGCCTGCTGAATGACGACCCCACATCGAAGCCCTCCGCGGTCTGCGCCACACAACCCGGCGCGGATCCCGGTAGCGTCCTGACCGACGCTAACGGCGATGCAACCTGCACTCCGGTTTTTGGTCCGATCCCCAACAATAGCGGGCTTCCGTTCTCAACGGTCTCTGTTTTGGTCGGCGGCGTCGATCCGGTAGAATTCGATCAGACCCTGGTTGATAAGCCGTTGCCTACGGCTCTTGCCTTCGCCCAATACGCCGGTATTCGGTTCGTCGTCACTCCCGTCACCGCAGGCTTGGTGAAAATCTCCAGCGGTAACAATCAGGTTCTCAATCCCGGCCAGGCTTCCAGCCCGCTGGTGGTTCAGGTGACCGATGCTACGGGCGCCGTGTCAGTGTCCAACGCGAGTGTAACCTGGAGCGTGAGTCCGGCCGCCGGAGCTACGCTGAGCACCACCAGCTCTACGACTAACTCCTCCGGCCTGGCACAGACCACACTTACTCTCTCGCCTGCCGCGTCAGGACAATATTCGGTGAAGGCGGCACTAACTGCCTCGCCGAGTATCTTCACCACCTTCCTGGTTAGCACTAATGTTCAAGTCAGCTCGCTGGCCAAGGTTGTTGGTGACACGCAGACGGCGCCGGCGAATCAGACCTTCGGCTCGCCCCTGGTCGTGCAGGTGAACGGGAATAACGGGCAGCCGCTGAGCGGCGTCTCGGTTGGTTTCACGATCACGGGCCCGGGCAGTCTGTCGGCGAGTTCCGCGGTGACCGATGGCAGCGGCCGCGCGCAGGTTACGGTTAAGGCCGGCGCCTCGGCGGGTGCGATCTCGGTGGTCGCCAGCGTCGGCAACGTTTCGCAGACCTTCACTCTGACCGTTGTGCCTCCGGGACCGACGCTCACGAGCGGGAGCTTCGTGAACGCGGGCGGCCTCGGTTCGGCGATTTCGCCGTGCAGCCTGGTGACGGCGATCGCGGGCGGTCTGGCCGCGGGGCTCAACGGCCTCGTGCTGCAATCCAACTCGTTCGGTCCCTGGGCCACCACGCTGGCGGGCGATACGGTCACGGTCAACAATGTGGCCGCTCCGATCTACAGCGTCGGCACGGTGAACGGCGTCGAACAGATCACCTTCCAACTCCCTTGCGAAACCCCGACGGGCAATGCCACGGTGGCGATCAACGTCAGCGGCGGTACGGCTTCGGCCACGGTCAGCGTGACGGGCGCCGCGCCTGGGATCTTCGAAACCGTGATGAGCGACAACGTGAAGCGAGCCGTAGCAATCCGGCCCGACGGCACGTTCATCAGCCTGGCGAATCCGGCTCGTAAGGGCGAAGTGGTCCGCGTGCTGGTTACCGGAATGGGACCCACGACCCCGACGGTCGGCACCGGCGCGCTCCCCGTGCCTGGTTCCGATGCGCTGGTCGGCGGCCAGGTGATCGTCGGCGTGAATAATGCCGGCGCTCGCGTGGTAACGT
Source organism: Candidatus Solibacter sp. (assembly GCA_025463045.1). Lineage (GTDB taxonomy): Bacteria > Acidobacteriota > Terriglobia > Bryobacterales > Bryobacteraceae > Solibacter. Next base: position 8,662 of record JAOAPT010000646.1, on the reverse strand, counting down.
CCCGGCTGTCTCCGAACTTGATCGGTGTGTACGAAGTGGCCTTCCAGGTTCCTTCGGACGCGCCGGCCGGGAACGACATCGTGCTGAGCGTCGCGGTCAACGCCCCCGGCGATGGCCAGACCCGCTTCAGCAACGGCAGCAAAATCCCGATTCAGTAGTACCGTAAACCTAAGGGGCGGCTCAACCCGCCCCTTTTCCTTCTCCCACACCTGGATTAACTCCTCTTCGCCTTCTATTCCCCTTTGTGTCTATATGTGGTAGGTAGCACGATCAGTATAGCTCTGGTTGTGTAAGTCTAACCCCATTTCCTATCAGCGAGATCCTGCAAAAAACGCTTGCAAAACCTTAAGTGCCATGCCACTATGGGTTGTGGCCAAATTGGGATAGATTTGGGAATATAAGTGGACCAGAGCCCGGATCAACCGCCGAAAATCGAAGCTCCCCGGGGAATGTACCCCGGGCGGATGGACGACCGAGGCCGCGTGAAGCTCCCTGCTCCGTTTAAGGAGTATCTGGAGCAGCAGGTAGAGAAGAAGCTTTTTGTGACGAGCCTGGACCGTCGCATAGCGCAAATATACCCGATCCACTGCTGGCGCGAAACAGAAAAGTTCATGGAGAACTTCAGCGAGGATCCGTTCGCGGCCGAGAACATCGCGTTCAACGCCGCCGATCTGGGCGCGGAGACGGAGATGGACAGCCAGGGCAGGGTTTTGTTTTCGCCCGAATTGCGCCGCGAACTGGGTTTGGAAGACCAGCCGGTCCATCTGTATGCGTTCGGCGGGCACATTGAAGTTTTGAGCGAAGCGGTTTACGAAGAGCGCAAGCGCGCCGCGACGGCCAAGCCGGTGGAAGACCGGGCCAAGCTGCGTCAGGCGGGAATGAAGTGATGCCGTATGCATGTTCCGGTGATGCCCGCGGAGTCGATCGAACTGCTGGCGATCCGTCCCGATGGAGTGTATCTAGATTGCACCGCGGGATTGGGCGGCCATTCCGGTTTGATTGCCCGACGGTTGACCACCGGGACAGTAATTGCAAACGACCGCGACACGCGTTCGCTGGAAATGGCGCGCGCCAATACGGCCGAGTGGTCCGACCGGATGTGCTTTCACTACGGCACATTTGGTTCGCTGGCCGATGCGGTGTCGCAAGCAGGGTTTGAGAAGGTGGATGGGCTACTGGCGGATTTGGGTGTCAGCCGGTATCAGCTCACGGCGCCGGACAGAGGGTTTTCGTTCATGGCGGACTCGCCGTTGGACATGCGGATGGATCAAACCAGTCGTATGACGGCGGAAGAACTCGTCAATCACACCGACGAAAAGACACTCGCCGATCTGATCTATCAGTTGGGCGAGGAAAGGAGGGCGCGGAGAATAGCCAGAGCAATCGTCCGAGCACGGCCCTTACGGAGCACGCTACATCTGGCCGATGTAGTGGAGCGGGCCGTGCCCAGGACGGGCCGTTTGCATCCTGCCACAAAGACTTTCATGGCGCTGCGAATGGCGGTGAATGACGAACCCGGAGAAGTTGGCCGGTTGCTGGAAATCGCACCCGGTTTGATCAAGAGCGGCGGACGCATGGTGGTCATCAGCTTCATGTCCAGCGACGACCGGATGGTCAAGGAAAAGTTTAAAGAGCTTGGGCAATCGAAGCAGGCGACGGTCCTGACCAAGCACCCGCTGCAGCCGAGCGAGGAAGAGACATTTAATAATCCAGCATCACGCAGCGCAAAGTTGCGGGCGCTGGAGATGAGCTAGAAGCCCCACGCGGGCCGGAGGTGACGAGACGACCATGGCTACGCTGCCAGCATTTTTCAAAAAGAACGAAGTCCCGGCGGGAGCCCCTCAGAGCGCCGAGGCTGTGACTCGAACGAACCGGACCCGTGTTGAGCGGGACCCGTATCAACTGCGCGCATTGCCGCACGAGTCGGTGTTCTTTTTCGCCAAACGAATCGATAATTCGCGGCTGGTGCGTGAGTCGGACCCGAAGTCTCGAGGAGCCTGCTGGAGCGCCATTGGCGCGGCGTGCGTAGTGGGAGTATTGCTGACCAGTTCCTTTGCCCCGACGGTGGCGACCACGATCGCGGGTTACAAGCTTGAAGCGTTGCGGCTGGAAGAACGCAGGCTGCGCGAAGAGAGCAGGGTGCTGGACCTGCAGGAAGCCCAACTGTTGAGCCCGGCGCGGCTCGATCAGCTGGCTCGCCAAAACAATCTCGTTGCCCCCGCCTCCGGACAGGTCTTCCATTTGGAAGGCAAGCCCGAAGGCGCGGTCGCAATGGTCAAGTAAGAAAATCAAGTAAGAAAATCAAGTAAGGAAACTGGGGGCGTGAGTCACTCACGCTGTGTATCATGGTCGAGCGTCGTCTTACATGCCTCGCGGTCATCGTCCTGCTTTGGGGCGCGGCCATCTTCAAGAATCTGATTTCGCTACAGATCATTCACCACCGGGAGTACGCGGGCAAGGCTCGCGCGATTCAGGAAGTGGTGGTCGAGATCCCCGCGCCGCGGGGCACGATCTTCGACCGCGACGGCCAACCGTTGGCGATGAGCCTGGCGTCGCAATCGGTAATCATCAATCCGCAGAAGGTGGATGTCGGAGTCGCGTCGGACCTGCTGGGCATTCTGCTTCACCTGGATCGCGCCGACCTTTATAACAAGATTCAGCAGGCGCGCGATACGGGGCGCGGGTACCTGATCGTGAAGCGCAAGATCACACCGGAGGAATACGAAAAGCTGATCAACCTCCGGTTGGAATGGATTCGCGTGAATCACGAAAGTCAGCGGCATTATCCGAAGGGCACGCTGGCGGCGCACGTTCTGGGCTCGGTGGATTTCGAAGAGAAAGGCAATGCGGGAGTCGAGAAGGGACTCAACGATCTGCTGCGAGGCACTCCGGGGCGCACCCGGCTACTGACCGATGTGAAGCGCCGCGGCATCGAATCGCAGGAGACGACGGCGGCCAAGCCGGGTTCCTCGATCACGCTGACGATCGACGAGCGGCTGCAGTTTGTGGCGGAGCGCGGAATCGCGGAAGCGGTGGCGGCGCATCACGCGAACTCGGGCAGCGTGGTGGTGATGAATCCGTACAACGGCGATATTCTGGCGATGGCCAGCTATCCGACGTTCGATCCGAATGTTCCTGTGGAGCGCGGGCAGGATACCAAGCCGCGGATGAATCATGCGGTCAGCGTTCCGTTCGAGCCGGGCTCGGTATTCAAGGTGATCACGCTTTCGGCGGCGCTCGAAACCACCAGCCTGCGTCCTGAGAGTCCGATCAACTGCAACGGCGGCAAGATCAAGTTCGGCAGCCGCACGATCCACGATTCGCACGGCGGGATGGGCGTCGTGCCGATGGCGACGGTGCTCGCGAAGTCCAGTAATGTGGGTGCGATCCAGGTCGGACTGAGGGTCGGGCAGCAGAATATGTACGACTACATGCGGCGCTTCGGCTTCGGACAGAAGACGAATGTGCCGCTGCCTGGAGAATCGCCCGGCAAGGTGCGGCGGTTGGAGCGATGGGGCAAGACGTCGCTGGCCTCGGTGTCGATGGGACAGGAAGTCAGCGTTACGACTTTGCAGTTGGCGCAGGCGGCGTCAGTGATTGCTAATGGCGGGCTGCTCGTAAAGCCGCGGCTGGTGCTCAAGAAGGGCGACCAGGTGCAGCCGGCGGCCACGCCGATCCGGGTCGTTAAAGCGGAGAACGCGATAACGATGCGCCAGATGATGGAAGGCGTGGTGCTCTTCGGCACGGGCACGAAGGCGCGGCTCGAGGGTTATTCGAGCGGCGGCAAGACGGGCACGGCGCAGATTTACGACTTCGAAGCCAAACACTACACGCACACGTACAACGGATCGTACATGGGCTTCGCGCCGCTGACGAATCCGGGCGTCGTGGTGGTGGTGACGCTGAACGGCACGCGCGGCGAGGGTGGCATGGGCGCGTACGTCGCAGGGCCGACATTCAAGGTAGTGGCCTCCGAAGCGCTTCGCGTTTTCGATGTTCCTAAGGACCTGCCGGAAGTTCCCGCGAAGGGTACGCTGGTAGCACAGAATGGGCGCGAGGATCTGGACGATCGAGTGGTTGGCGAACTGGGCGACGGTCCGAATATTCTAGAAGAAGGCGACGAAGATGCGCCGGCTCCGCTGGCAATGTATGGGCCTCCGGTTGCGCCGCTGCCGGTTCCCGCCGCTCCGCCGGGACCGAAGGTGCCGAACTTCCGCGGCATGACGATGCGCGCGGTGCTCGCCGAGGCCGCCGCGAAGGGCTTGACGATTTTGCCCGATGGAAGTGGAGTCGCGCGCGTGCAGTCCCCGCCGCCCGGCAGTCCGCTGCACCAGGGGGAACGCATCCGCGTACAGTTTGCACGATGAACTTAGGCGAAATACTATCGAGCGCCGGGCTGGCTAAGCCCCTGGCGCCCGAACTCGCCCAATCTCCGGTAACGGGCCTGGCGTACGATTCGCGACGGGTGAGTCCGGGTGTGCTCTTCTTTGCGTTCCCCGGCAGTAAGGCCGACGGACGGCAGTTTGCAGCGGACGCGCTGGCGGGCGGCGCGGTGGCGATTGCCAGTGAATCGCCCGCACCCCCCGATCTGGCGGAGCGCTGGATACAGGTGGAGCATGGAAGGCGCGCGCTCGCCATCGCGGCGCGGAATCTCTTCGGGCGTCCCGACGAGCGGCTCGGGCTGACCGGGATCACGGGCACGAACGGCAAGACGACGACGGCGTACCTGATCGATTCGGTGCTGCGCGCGGCGGGCGGCGTGACGGCGATGATCGGCACGATCGAGTATCACCTCGCCGGACGGGTACTCAAGGCAGTCAACACGACGCCCGAATCGCTCGATTTGATGCAGATCTTTTCGGACCTGCTGCGGGAAGGGGGAACGCACGTGACGATGGAGGTGTCGTCGCATGCGCTGGCGCTCGGGCGGGTACACGGGCTCAACTTCCACACCGCGGTGTTCACCAATCTGACGCGCGATCATCTGGATTTTCACGGCGACATGGAGAGCTACTTCGCCGCAAAGCAGATGCTGTTCGAAGGCGCGGGCGGCACACCGCCGCGCTTCGCGGTGCTCAACACCGACGACGAACATTCGCGCCGAATGCGCATCTCGCCACGCACCCAGCTGCTGCGGTACGGCATGGCTTCCGATGCCGACCTGCGGCCGCGCCACATCGCGTCGGGATTCCAGGGACTGCGCTTCGACGTGCAGTATCGCAAGCAGCGCTTCGCGATCGAATCGCCGCTAATCGGCAAAATCAACGTGTACAACATTCTGGCGGCGTGCGCGACCGGGCTTTCGTATGGGCTCGCGCCGGAAGTGATCGCGCGCGGGATCGCCAGTCTGACGGCGGTGCCGGGGCGCTTCGAACGAGTGGATGAAGGCCAGCCGTTCGTCGTAGTGGTGGACTATGCGCACACGGACGACGCGCTGCGCAACGTGATCGCAGTGGCGCGCGGGCTGAGTCCCAAGCGCGTGATCACGTTGTTCGGATGCGGCGGCGATCGCGATCGCGCGAAGCGGCCTTTAATGGGGCAGGCGGCGGCGGAGGCGAGCGATTTCGTGGTGCTGACGAGCGACAATCCGCGCTCCGAGGATCCACTGATGATCATGAACGACGCGCTGGTCGGCATCCGGCGCACGGACGTTCCGCACGTGGTGGAGCCCGATCGCGAGGCGGCGATTCGCCACGCGCTGAAGGAAGCACGCGAGGGCGATATCGTCATCCTGGCCGGCAAAGGGCACGAGACGTATCAGGTGCTGAAGGACAAGACGATCGACTTCGACGACCGTTCAGTGGCGAGAGAAGTGCTGAAGGGGTATGGGTATCACAAGACCCAGTGAACTCATGACCCTGGAAATTCAATCAGTTGCGCGCGCGATGGGAGCGGCGGGCGATCCGCCCCCGGGAGTTGCGACCGGTTGGAGCGTCGACACCAGGACACAAATTGCGGGCGATGTCTATTTTGCGCTACACGGGCCGAATCACGACGGGCATCAGTTCCTGGCGGCGGCGATCGAAAAGGGCGCGGCTGCGATGGTAGTCAATCGGGCATCCTGTGCGCGCGGCGAGCTCGTGGTTCCGGATACATTGCGGGCATTGCAGCAAGTGGGCGCTTGGGCGCGGCGAGAGTGGGGCGGCACCGTGATCGGGGTTACGGGGAGTGCCGGCAAGACGACGACGAAGGACGCGATCGCGCATCTGCTCGCGGCGGAAATGCCGGTGGGGAAGACCGTCGGCAATTTCAATAATCACGTAGGCGTACCTCTGTCGCTCTTGCGGCTACCCGATGGATGCCGCGCGGGTGTGATCGAAATGGGGATGAATCACGCGGGCGAAATTCGCGAACTGGCGGAGATCGCGCACCCGCAGGTTGGAGTGGTGACCAACGTCGGGTACGCGCACGTGGAGTTCTTCGATTCGATCGACGGCATCGCGCTGGCTAAGCGCGAACTGATCGAAGGACTGACGCCGGATGGGGTGGCGGTGTTGAATGGCGACGATCCGCGGGTGGCGCGATTTGCGGATGTGCATCCGGGGCGTTCGGTGACCTTCGGGCTTGGCGAAGACGCGGAGATTCGCGCGGAGAACGTGGTTGCGCATGCCGATGGGACGCGGTTTCGCGCGCTCGGCATGGATTTCGCGACGGCGCTTTCGGGGCGCCACGCGGTGATGAATCTGCTGGCGGCGATCGCGGTGGCGACGGTGTTCGAGATTGCGCCCGAGCGTTTGCGCGATGCGGTGGCGAGTTTCGCCGCGGGGAAAATGCGCGGGGAGCGGAGCGAGCACAACGGGATCGTGATCTGGAACGACTGCTACAACTCGAATCCGGAGGCGGCGCAATCGATGATCGACGTGCTGCGTGCCACGCCGGCGAAGCGACGGATCGCGGTGCTCGGAGAGATGCGAGAGCTCGGGCATGCCGCCGAGGAATTGCACCGGCAGGTGGGGCGGTACGCTGCGGGACATGGCGTCGACCTGTTGATCGGCGTGCACGGCGCGGCGCGCGCGATGGTGGACTCGGCGCGGGAAGCGGGCGTGGACGCGCGCTATTTCGAAGATCCGGCGGAAGCGGGAGAGCGCGTGCGGGATCTGGCGCGGCCCGGCGATGCGGTGCTGTTCAAAGGCTCGCGCGGAGTGCAGGTAGAGAAGGCTCTGGAGAGGTTTACGGCTTAGGTACCCATGCTTTACTTTTTACTTTACGAACAGCTTCACCGGTACGTAAGCCCGTTTCGCGTTTTTTCGTATACGACCGTTCGCACTGCGTTCGCCAGCCTGACCGCGCTGTTTCTGTGCATCGCGCTTGGACCGTGGCTGATCAACAAACTGCGGCAATTCCAGATCGGCCAGTATATTCGCGAAGAGGGTCCGAAGTCGCATCAGAAGAAGGCGGGCACTCCGACGATGGGCGGCGTGCTGATCATCATTTCGATCGTGATCCCGACACTCTTGTGGGCGGATCTGCGGTATCCCTACGTATGGCTCGCGCTCGCGGGGCTGCTGGGCTACGGGTGGATCGGGTTCCTGGACGATTATGCGAAGGTCACCAAGCAGCGCAATCTCGGGCTATCCGGCAAGCGCAAGCTGGTGTACCAGTTTCTTGTCGGCTTCGCGTTCGCCGGAGCGCTGCTGGTGATGCGCGCATACGGCGACTTTTCGACGGCGATGAATATCCCGTTTGTGAAAACGTTCAAGCCCTCGCTCATGCTGCCTTCCCTGATGGCGAATCCGTGGACATACGTGATCGGGGTCGCGCCGTTCTGCATCTTCGTCGCGCTGGTGGTGGTCTTCTCTTCGAATGCGGTCAATCTGACCGATGGACTGGATGGCCTCGCGATCGGGCTGATGGTGATCGCCGCGGGCGCGCTCACCGTGCTGGCGTACGCGGGCGGACACGCGCAGCTTGCGCAGTACCTGCAGCTCGCGCGCAATCCGCGCACCAGCGAGCTTACGATTTTCTGCGGCTCGATGACGGGCGCGAGTCTCGGCTTCCTCTGGTACAATGCGCACCCCGCGGAGATCTTCATGGGCGATGTGGGCTCGCTCGGTTTGGGGGGCGCTATGGCGGTGGTCGCGGTGCTGATCAAGCAGGAAGTCCTGCTGCTCTTTATCGGGGGCATCTTCATGCTGGAGGCGGTGTCGGTGATCCTGCAGGTGGGCAGCTATAAGCTGCGGCATGGGAAGCGCATCTTCAAGATGGCACCGCTGCATCACCACTTCGAGGCGCTCGGGTGGACGGAGTCAAAGATCATTGCGCGCTTCTGGATCGCCGGCCTCGTGCTGGCGCTGTTCGCGCTGACTACGTTGAAACTGCGATGAAGTTACAGGGCACGCGCGCACTCGTTGTCGGCATGAAGAAGTCCGGTGTGGCTTCGGCGGAGTTCCTCGCGCGCCGGGGTGCGACGGTGCGCGCGACCGATCTTAAGCCGCTCGCGGAGCTTCCGGGCGTGGCGGAGCTTGGCATTCCGTTCGCGCCGCAGACGCCGGCAGTCTTCGAGAATTGCGATTTGATCGTGCTCTCGCCCGATGTGCCCGCGGATCTGGCGCCGCTAGAAGCCGCGCGGGGACGGGGTGTGCGGGTGATCGGCGAGGTGGAACTCGCCGCGCCCTTTCTGAAGGGGCGCACGATCGGGATCACGGGGTCCAACGGAAAGACC
>JAOAPT010000641.1 GCA_025463045.1 Candidatus Solibacter sp. | reverse complement strand
GCAATTGCAGACCACACCTTTGTCGAGGACGCAAACAGTGTCGATCCTATGGTCGAGGGGCCTCGTCATCTGCTTTGCAGCCAGAGTGACGGCCAAGTTCTGAATGTCGATGCTGTCGTATGCAAATAGAAAATACATCACCGGCCATATCTGACGTTGCTCGCCATATATGGTGACGTGGCGAACCAAGGGCAGGTCTGGCTGGAAGGCAAGCTGGGAATGCCCGGTAGATCGTAGAAAGTAGCGACTCTCACTCCCCGAGGCGTGATAGCCTCAGGGAAATTTTTCTTCCAGGAAAAAGGAGAGTCGCTATGAAGAAACCATACCAAATTGAAGCGCAGCGAGCCATCAAGCAGCTCGATGCAATGGCCGCAGATGGAAATCCGGCGGTGCAGATGATGTTGCCCATGGCCGAAATGATGGGCTGGTTACGGAAAGGCGTGGGAGAGTTGATCCGTCAAGCCGGCCTGCAGTTGATGGATCTGCTAATGCAAGAGGAAGTGCGCGAATTGGCCGGCGAACGGAGCCAACCGCAGTCCGATCGGACGGCCCACCGATGGGGGAACGAACGCGGCTACTGCGTGGTGATGGGGCAGAAGGTCCCGATCCAGAGGCCGCGCGTGCGTACGACCGACGACAAAGAAGTGCGGTTAGGCAGTTACGAGATGTTTCACCGTGGCGAGCCATTGACCGAGACGGTGTGGGAGAAGTTGATGCTCGGGCTGAGCACCAGGAACTACGGTCAGGCAATCCGCCAATTCACGGAAGCATACGGACTGGAGAAGAGCGCAGTCAGCGAACATTTCATCGAAGCGAGCCGGACGAAATTGAAAAAGATGATGGAGCGCCGGCTGGACAAGACACGGCTGTGTGCGCTGCTGATCGACGCGACACCGTTTCAGGGGCAACAAATGGTAGCCGCGTTGGGCATCGATGAATACGGGCGGAAAATGATTTTGGGCATACGGCAAGGAGCGACCGAGAACGCGACTGTGGTTGGCGAACTACTCGCCGATCTGGTGGACCGCGGGCTCGATTTCACCGAGCCGCGACTTTACATTTTGGATGGCGGTAAGGCGCTGACTGCGGCGGTGAAAAAGCATGCCGGCGAATCGGCCGCAATCCAACGCTGCCAGGTCCACAAACGGCGCAACGTGCTCGACCATCTGACGGATGAACAGAAGCCGGCGGTCTCGAAGAAGCTGAACGCCGCGTACGCGCTGGAAGAGTATGGCGCCGCCAAGGAAGCGTTGAACACGCTGCATCGCGAACTGATGGATCTCAATCCCAGTGCGGCGCGGAGCCTGGGAGAAGGGATGGAGGAGACGCTAACTGTTCATCGCTTGCACATGCCCGCGCAACTGCGCAAAACCATGGCGAGCACCAACGTCATCGAGTCGGCATTCTCGATTGTCGAGAAGGTTTGTAAGAACGTGAAACGCTGGCACGGTGGTGACCAGCGAGAGCGATGGGTGGGATCCGGGCTCTTGGTCGCGGAGAATCAGTTCCGCCGGATCACTGGCTACAAGCTGATTCCGGTTCTCATGGAGGAGTTGAAGACTCTGTGTCCATCCAAAGCCGCTGTTGTCAAAAGGAGAAAGGCGTCGTAAAGTGGGGTCACGCGGGAGTCGTTACTTTCAACGGAACTCCGGGCGTTCCCGGACCATCCGTGAAGGAAACGACCTGCCGCGAGCGTTAAGGCCTGTTATCGGTAGGTCTCCGTCGTCTATATCGACCCGTTCGCCGTGTCCCGCCTACGCGAGGTACCAACCCCTCTGCAGTTTTTTGTCGCTCGGAATGAAGAGCGGGCGCCAATTGTGAAAATCCACGCGATACCCGCCATTCGCCAAAGGAGTCACATTTAGAACATCGCATTCGCGGCAGATATACGCCGGCGTCGTGCCGTGTTTGCGGCGGTGCACACGTACAGGGGCACCCTTGGAGCAATGTCTTACGACAGCCGCATAGGTCTCAATAGAAACCAACTGCGAATTAGCCCACTGGTTTTGATACTTGTTGGAAACACCCGGCGGGCGCAGGTACAAGTGCAACTTCTTGGCCATTACCGGCGATTGTACTGGCTACGCACACGCGATTCAACCTTGCGCAGTATGCGAGCGCGTCTTGGCCGCTCCGGTCGCTTGGCTAAAATCCTACTGTTCGTTGCTGATTTGCTCTATCTTAGCGCGCCGCAGAGAACACACTCATCGTGTCGCCACGACCGATCCCGGGCTCTTCCCTGGCCGCTCTTCAAAGACACACCATTCCACTAGGGGATTGAGGGTCGGCTCTCGCGAAACGATCGCAACATGGCGCTCGCCGCCGTAATCCGCTGGCAGAGGGCGAAGCCAGCCATACCGAAAGAACTGGGGCCGGCCCGCGCCGGGCATCGATTCCAACCGCTCCAGCCGACTTACCAAGGTCTGCCTCATCTTCGTGCCCTTTCCGGCGCTGAAACGCTGCGAAATGCCTAACGATATTGCGTCTTAACGCTATCCACCCGACCCACTGCCGGCGCAACAGGCTTCAGCATCAAGTGACGCCAGCACCTCGCGCTCGGCAGCCTTCAGAGCTTCGGTGTCGGTACCAAACGCCAGCCGCTCAGATTCTGCAATAAGCGTCGCGAGTTCGGCGTCGGCCAGCTCACGAATGAAGGATTGGCCCAAGTCCTCCATCACCAGGTTCACTGCACCTTCATCGCCCGAGATCTGGTCGTAACGTCTGCCAGTCGTCCGGATCGAAGCCGCGTCGAGTGCTCGATGGAGTCGCTCCAGAGGCGTAGGCGGGCTTGCTGGCCCCTTTGCTCGTTCAAGCTGCTGTACTCGATGCAACAACCTCATGATCCTCACCCCTTCCGGGTGCGACGCCTCACTCGGAGAATCTCCGCGACCGACAGCGGTCTACCGCGAGCGTCCGTGAAGTTGATGGGAGCGGGTTCAATATAAGCTTGACCAATCTCCGCACTATGGCGCCGCTGGCGCTCGCGCAGAATTTCCGCAGGGCTGGGACCGTGTGTTCGGCTTCGGGCTGACACGGACTCAAGGCGCCGTACGCGATTGGCTAGCCTCACGTTGCCTCCGTGCGCGGCATCGCGCGAATATGGTCGATCACTTCAAGCAGACGCATCGATTACTCTGCCACGGCATATGCCGGCACGAAGATGATGTTTCTGTACTGGGGCTCATCGGGCGGCGGATCTGGACGGGGCCCGGGCACCTCTTCAAACTCCACCCACTCTTGCTGGCCTCGGTTGGGCAACAGCTTCGCAACTATGACGTGGCGCTCGCCCCGGTAGTCCTGGGGTAAACGGTGGAGATGTCCCATGCGCGTTTTGCAGGGGCGCGCTGCCGTCGTTCGAAGCTCCAGCCGCTCCAGGCGGTTTAGCAGCGTGCCCTTCGTTCTCCGGCCTATCATCAGCGGCCGTCCTTCTTGTCGGTGGCGACCGAAGCTTCCAACGCTGCCACGCGCGCTTCGATGTCCTCGATCTCGATGGCTTTGGCGGCGTGATTGAAGATGGAGTCCGCCACCCGCGCCTTGACGGATGCCGGCGTGTTCGCGTCCAGCAACAACTTGATCAGTGTTGTGGCCGCGGCCGAGCTCCCCTGCTGGAGCCGCGCGATCGATTGTTGAAAGGCCGCCCTGCGAGCTTCGCGATATGCCTTCTGGAACTCCGGGACTTTCATCCAGCTGAGCAGAGTATTGGCTGAGATGCCGACCGCCTTGGCAGCTTCATCAATGTTGCGCTGTGTAAGGAGTGCGGCGATCGCCTCTTCG
>JAOAPT010000640.1 GCA_025463045.1 Candidatus Solibacter sp. | reverse complement strand
CTTAGCCACGGGATCGGTCCGCACCAGATCCAGATCGCCGGACGCGCCACCACGCCGCGCCAGGAACTGAAGGAACTCTACAGCGCAATCGAAGAGGCCAAGGCCGACATCACCGGCCTGTTCATGCTCGAATACCTCTACGACAAGAAACTGATGGATGGCCCCGGGTACGAACAAAAGCTGTACACCACGTTCCTCGCATCGGCGTTCCGTTCGGTCCGCTTCGGCGTTACCGAGGCGCACGGGAAGGGCATGGCGCTGCAGTTCAATTACCTGACCGACAAGGGCGCGTTCACCGTCAATCCAGATGGCACGTTCGCAGTCAACGTCGCCAAAATGAAGGCCGGCGTGCGCGATCTCACGCACGAACTCCTCACGATCGAGGCGGAAGGCAATTACGCAGCGGCGAAGAAGATGCTGGATACACTTGGCGTTGTGCGGCCCGCGATGAAGCGCGCGCTGGACGGCCTGAAATCCGTGCCCGTCGACATCGACCCGGTTAACGAGAGCAACGAATAACTCATGCGCCGAATCGTCTGCCTTCTCCTGCTCTGGATTTCCTGCGTTGCCGCGCAGGATCGCCACCCGATCAGCGGCCGGAAATACGCCGGCGTCATGGGACCCGCGGGCGCCGATTGGCTGGTGCGTCCCGAACGCGCGGAGGAAGAGAAGCCAGACCTCGCCCTGAAACTGATCGGCATTCCGAAAGGCGCAGTGGTCGGCGATATCGGGGCGGGGGCGGGGTATCTGACGTGGCGGATCGCCGGGCTGACCGGACCGACGGGTAAGGTCTACGCGAACGACATCCAGCCTGAGATGCTTGAGCTCTTGCAGCACAATATGAAGCAGCGCAAGATCACCAACGTGGAGACCGTCCTAGGCACGTACGACGATCCCAAGCTGCCGGCGAACTCGCTCGACCTGGTGATCCTGGTCGACGTGTATCACGAGTTCTCCGAGCCGCAGAAGATGCTGCGCCACATTCGCGAATCGCTCAAGCCCGATGGGCGCCTGGTGCTGCTCGAATATCGCGGCGAAGATCCGGCGGTGCCGATCCGCCCGGAACACAAGATGACGGTCGCGCAGGTGAAGATGGAACTCGAACCGGAGGGCTTTCACGTGGACCGCGTGCTGGAAGACCTGCCTCGCCAGCACATTTTGATCTTCAAGAAATAGCGCTTGACCTGTCTAAAGCTTACGGGTTGAGACTGAGTAAAGCGATGACCCTGACCGTCACCCAGTTGGCGCGCGAGTGCAAGCTTTCGCGTACTACCGTTCTCTACTATGAGTCCATCGGGCTGCTCCGCCGTCCGCGGCGCACCGACGGCAACTACCGTGCCTACACCGCTCAGGATCTCGATCGTCTGCGCCAGATCTGCGCCTATCGCGACGCCGGCCTGGCGCTGGCGGATATTCGCGCGGTGTTGGATGCGCGTCCCAGCGACGCGGCGGCTGTGCTGCGCCGTCGAATGCTCGAACTCAACGTGGAGATCGAACGGATGCGCGATCATCAGCGGTCTATCGCTCGTTTACTTAAACTCGGAAAGGATACGGAGATGGTCACCAAGCAGAAGTGGACCGCGATCATGAGCGCGGCCGGTTTTACGGAAGAAGACATGCGGCGCTGGCACCGCGAATTCGAGAAGTCAGCGCCCGCCGAACACCAGGAGTTCCTCGAATTCCTGCACATACCGTCCGATGAGATTCAGGTCATCCGCACCTGGAGCTCGCAGGGCTAACCAAGGGTAACTTCGCCGATTGCACGTACACTAAAGGGATGTCGGCCGCCATCCTCGTGCGCGATCTGCGAAAGTCGTACGGCCTCAAGGCCGCGGTGGATGGTGTGGATCTCGAGGTGCCGCGCGGCTCCTTCTTCGGCTTCCTCGGCCCGAACGGGGCGGGGAAGTCGACCACCATCCGGATGCTGACCGGGCTGATTCCCGCCGATAGCGGCTCGATCGAAATCCTCGGCCTCAAACTTCCGGAAGACGAACTCGGGATCAAGCAGAGGATCGGCCTGGTGCCCGATGAGTCGCTGCTCTTTGATCGACTCACCGGTGTCGAGTTCCTGGAATTTGTCGGCCGCATGTACAGCCTGCCTCGCGACCAAGCTATCGAGCGTGCCCGCGGGCTGATGGATCTCTTTCAGCTGCAGGCCGACCGCAAGATCATCGGCGAGTATTCCAAAGGCATGCGCAAACGCGTCGCCATGGCCGCTTCGCTGATACATCATCCCGAACTATTCCTGATGGACGAACCGTTCGAAGGCGTGGATGCGGTGGGCGCGCGCCTGATGAAAGATATTCTGCTCGATCAGGTGAGGCGCGGCGCGACGATCTTTCTGACGACACATGTGCTCGAAGTCGTGGAGCGCCTTTGCGATCGTGTCGCCATCATCAACGAAGGGCGGATCGTAACTTCGGCGGCGCTCAGCGATCTGCGCGCGAGCGGGGAATCGCTCGAAGACGCGTTCGTTCGCCTGGTCGGCGCCGGACACCAGACCGGCCGTTTGGAGTGGTTGTGATCGCGGCGATCCTGCGCGCGCAGTGGCTCAGCATGCGCATGGGCGGCCAGCGCGGACGAATTTTCAACATCATCACCGCCATCGCATGGTACGGCATCTGGACAGCGGTCGCGTACGGCGCGTTCTACCTGGTTTCGCGCTCACCGCTCGAGGTCATCCGGCACACCATGCCGCTCGCTCTGCTCGGCGTGTGCGTGTACTGGCAGGCAATGCCGATTCTCTCGGCCAGCATGGGCTCGGCGCTCGATCTGCGAAAACTTCTCGCGTATCCGATTCCGCATCGGACGCTGTTCCAGGTGGAAGTACTGCTGCGAATCGCCACCGGGGCGGAGATGGTGCTCGTGCTCGCGGGTGGTCTCGCGGGACTCTTCCGGAATCCGGAGACGCGCGGCACCCTCGCCGTCCTGCCACTGCTGATCTTCATCGTCTTCAACGTGCTGCTCGCCTCTGGTGCGCGCAGTCTGTTGGAGCGAATGCTCGCAAAACGAAAGATTCGCGAACTGCTGGTCTTCCTGATCTTCATGCTGTGGATGCTGCCACGATTTCTTTTCGTCAGCGGCTATCGTCCTACGTGGTTGGGGCGCACCACGCAGGCGATCGAGAACGCCGCGTGGCCGTGGACTGCCGCGGCTTGGGCATCGCTCGGGCAGGCGGAGATGGCGTCGCTGGCGCTGCTGGTTGGTTGGACAGTGTTCGCCGGCTTGTTTGGCCGCTATCAATTCGAGCGCAATCTGCGCTTCGATGCGGTGGCCGCGCAAGCTACGCCGCAATCGAACGGCACGTCCGTGTGGCGGCGGCTCATCGACGCGTTCTACCGGTTCCCGTCCGCCGTCCTTCCGGATCCCGTGGCGGCGATCGTGGAGAAGGAACTTCGCTCGCTCTCGCGCACGCCGCGCTATCGCATGGTCTTCGTGATGGGATTTTCGTTCGGGCTGATGGTGTGGCTGCCGATGATTTTGGGAGGAAGAGCGCAGGCGCACGCGCAGCTCTCCAGCCACTTCCTCACGATTGTTTGCGTCTATGCTCTCACGCTCCTGGGGCAGGTCTCCTACTGGAACTGCTTCGGGTTCGACCGGTCGGCGACGCAGATTTTCTTCGCCGCGCCGCAGCCGCTCTCGCGCACGTTGATTGGCAAGAATCTGGCGTCGCTGATTTTTATTTATCTGGAAGTGCTGATTCTCTCGGGCGTGACGGCGATTTTTCGCGTGGCGTTCAGCGTGGCGCAGTTCGCCGAGACGCTGCTCGTGATCGGCGTTTGTTCGCTGTTCATGCTGGCGATGGGCAACATCACCAGCGTGCAATATCCGCGCGCGCTCAATCCGGAGCGCGTGTCGCAAGGCGGCGCGTCCAGCCGTTTTCAGGCGCTGGTGTTTCTGCTCTATCCGATCTCGCTGCTGCCGGTCTTTCTCGCGTATTTGGCGCGGTATGCCTTACAGAGTGAGATTGTATTTTATCTGGTGTTGGGATTGGCGGCGATGATCGGCGCTGGCGTTTATTGGATCGCGATGGACTCCGCGGTTGCCACTGCGATCGGCCGGAGGGAGAAGATCATTCAGGCGCTCTCGACGGCGGACGGTCCGATCGCCGCGGATTGAGGGGCCAAAACAATCAGAGCCGCGACTGTGACTCGCGCTTTGGCGAGCGAGGGAGCGGTGGTCACCAAAGAGGGCCACCGCTTGCTCACGCGCGCGGCTCGGATGGGCTCTCTACATCTTCGATTTAAGGACGTTGACCAACTCCTGGACGGAATCGGCACTCTTCTTCAACTTCGCCTGCTCCTCGTCCGTCAGTTTGATCTCGTAGACCTTTTCGATACCGCCGGCACCCAACTTCACCGGGACGCCGACGTAGAGACCGTTGATGCCGTACTCTCCTTCGAGATACGCGGCACACGGCAGGACCTTCTTCTTGTCCTTGAGGATCGATTCCGCCATTTCCACCGCAGCGGCCGACGGCGCATAGTACGCGCTGCCCGTCTTCAGGTACTTCACGATTTCCGCGCCCCCGTTGGCGGTGCGATCCACGATGCGGTCGATCGTCGCCTGGTCCATCAGTTCCGTGAGCGGAATGCCCGACACGTTGCACAAGCGCACGAGCGGCACCATCGTGTCGCCATGTCCGCCCATCACGACGCCGATCACGTTCTCCACGGAGACGTCGAGTTCCTGCGCGATGAAAGTGCGGAAGCGCGCGCTATCGAGTACGCCGGCCATGCCGATGACGCGGTTCTTGGGGAACTTCGAAACGTGGAAGGCGGCCTGCGCCATCGCGTCCAGCGGGTTCGTCACCACGATGATGGTGCAGTTCGGCGAGTACTTCGCGACCTGCTCGGTCGCCGTCTTGACGACTTCGAAATTGGCGAGCAGCAAATCGTCGCGGCTCATTCCGGGCTTGCGGGGGAACCCGGCCGTGATGATCGCGATATCGGAGTTCGCGGTGAGCTCGTAATCGTTGGCGCCGGTGATGTCCACATCGTAGCCCTGGACCGGGCCGGACTGGAGCAGATCGAGCCCCTTCCCTTGAGGAACGCCTTCCACCACGTCCACCAGGACGACATCGGCGAGTTCCTTATCGGCAATGCGCACCGCGCAGTTCGCGCCGACATTACCGGCGCCCACAACCGTGACTTTCTTTCGCAAGACAGACTCCTTATATTTTTAGGGGAATACGAAGCTGATTATATCGTGGTGCACCTCCGCGCGCCTTCCAATTGCGATAAGATGGCGCGCGTGACCAGACGAACAATTCTTGGACTCGCGGCCGCAGCGCCGGCATGGCTCGCGGCGCAGAATGCGGCGAAGCAATTCGCGAATCTGGGCGGCGCCCCGGCCGGATTTCCGATCCGCACACGTGCGGGTCGGGGCGGCGCGAAGCCCTTCGACTTCGTGGACCATTGTCACGGCCTCGGCCTGGGTGTGGTGGAGACGCGGCTTGCGGGGATTGACACCGCCGCGGTCAAAGCGCTTCGCCAGAAGGTGGAAGGCTATCACATGCGCCTGATTCTTGACGTCGGGTATCCGCGCGACCAGGCTGGAGTCGCGGTGTTCGAAGCGGGCGTGAAGGCGGCCGCGGAGTGCGGCGCGATCTCGCTGCACGCCGCGATGACTGGCCGGCGCTATGAGGACATGAACAGCGTCGAGGAGTTCCGCCAGAACTTCGAACGCGCTCAGACATCGATCGCGCTTGCCGAGCCGATTTTGCGCAAGCACCGTATGCGGCTCGGGATCGAGAACCACAAGGGCTGGCGATCCGCCGAGCAGGCCGCGTGGCTGAAGCGCGTGAGCAGCGAGTGGGTCGGCGTTCACTTCGATTTCGGCAACAACCTCTCATTGTGTGAGGTGCCCGCGGACACGCTGCGAAATCTGCTGCCGTATACGGTCGCCTGTCACATCAAAGATATGGCGCTGCAGCCGTACGAAGAGGGGTTTTTGCTTTCGGAGGTGCCGCTGGGGGAAGGCGTGCTCGACCTGAAAGGCATGGTGGCTACCTTGCGAGGGAAGGATGCGAACATGCCGTTCGACCTGGAGATGATCACGCGCGATCCGCTCAAAGTGCCGGTGCTCACGGACAAATATTGGGCGAGCTTCGACGATACGTATAGTCCGCTACCGGGGCGGGACATGGCGAAGATCGTTGCGCTGATCAATCGGAATCATCCGAAGGGTCCGCTGCCGCGGACTACCGGATTGAGTCCGGAAGCGCAGTTGAAACTCGAGGATGAGTGCATTGCGAAGTCCATCGAGTACGCGCGGGGGCTCATCGGCTAGGTCTAGGGGTAGACTGAAAGAGGGTTAGAGAACGGTTGCGCTTCAACGAATTGGTGCGAACGCTCGAAAAGCATGGATTTCACCTTCTCAAAGAGAAGGGGTCGGTCCGGTATTATCGCAAGTTGGGACACGATAAGTTGGTTCGCGTTGACTACCATGGGTCGAAGGAAGTACCAAGCGGAACGTGCCACGCAATCTTGAAAGCTGCCGGAATCAAGCCAGGAGTGAACGATGATTGATTTGCGCTATTCGCTCGTGATCGAAGCCACAGCCGAGCCTGATTTTTTTTCGTTTTACTCGCCGGACCTGGAGGGATTCACAGGGGTAGGGCATTCTGTCGAGGACTGTCTCTACCAGGCAAAGTGGGGCATGATCGAACACGTGCGAATTCTGGAAGAAGAGCAAATGCCCGTACCTCCCCCGAATGCACGGCCCCGCATTATCATTGAGGACGCCCCCATATTGAGGCAGTCTGGTTGAGGCAGTCTGGTTGAACCCGTCAGCGGAGCCGATCGCGTCCTACCCTCGCGCAGTCCGCGCCATTTCTATGAACACGGCGCGCGCCTCCTCCGTCGACGTCACTTCGCGGGGGAAATTTACGCGGCGGCCGTGGACGCGCTCGCCGGATTTCAGGCGCAAGTGGAAGCCGAGGCGATCGACGGAGGTCATCGCTGCTTCGTCGACGTCTTCGCCGGCGATGCGGCGGAGGACATCGGCGTGGTCGGCATTCATGTGGCGAATGATGCCTGGGCCGGCATCGGCCAGCGGGTCGGGCGAGGCCGCCGCGTAATCGGCGGGAGTGACCCAGCCCATCACGCCGAAGCCGCCGATGAAATAGACGCCCGAGACTTCGAGCCGGAACCAGAAGAAATCGGTGTAGTCCTGCCAGGCTCGCGCGTTCGCGTACCGGGACAGGTAGAGTTCGCGGACCTCGGCCGCTTCGACCTGCGTGGCAGTTCCGACGAGAGTCAGGCGGGCTGCGCCCAATGGGTCGCCGGCGGCATCGGGTTGTGTGATCAGCAGGCTGGCGCGCGCGTCCTCGCGCAGATTCTGCGTATGCATTGCCATGCTGCTGATGAAGAAGATGGCGCGGCCGAGTTCGTCGACAGCGTACGGCATCATGGAGCCAAAGGGAAATCCGGGGAGCTTCTTCGAGTGGGTGGAGAGGCTGCCGATGCGGCCGATCGATGCGAGTGTTCGTGCGCGTTCGGCGAGGCTTGGCTCGGGGAGAGCGGGTTCTGAAGTTCCGGGACCGGCATGTTGCACCGTCCCATGGTAGCTCTCTATTCCAGGTAGAAGACTTCCTGCAACATGGCGAAGCGTTCGCCGTTGTGCTGGTCGGGTACGGGTTCGAACAGTCGCGACATAAACTGCTGCCACTTCTGGTTCACGGGATCGCGATCGAGTTCGTCCCACGCCTTCTCGAAATTGTCCACGCGCAGCACCAGCGTCAGATCCTGGCCGCGGCGGAAGATTGAATAGTCGCTGATCCCGACCGCCTTCAGCCTGGCGAGCAACTCCGGCCAGACTCTCCTGTGTTCGGTTTCGTATTCCTCGATTGCTTCCGGCCTGATGCGCAGTTTAAATGCGTAACGCGGCATATCTCCCCTAAGCGTAACTAGAGATCGCGGCCATGTTTTTCCGGCCCCGTTCGGCGGTGATCTTCTCCAGATAGCCGCTCTGGCGGAAGGCGTCCATCGGATCGGCCGGCAGCCCCTTGGATACGGCCCACTCGCGGATCGCCGGACGAACGTCGGTGCTGAACGCGTCCTTCAGGCAAGTCTCGGCGTCCACCAGCGCGCAGGCGGTCTGGCAGGCGGCGAGCTTCTTGTGGTCGACCAGCGCGGCCTTGGCGTACAGTTCCATGGCGGTGGTGACGGTCTGAATCATGGCTTCGATCTTGCCCTTGAGGTTGTGGCTCTGATCGATCATGTAGGCGACGTCGGCGCGCTTTCCGGTCTCCCATTCAAAGTGCGCGATCTCGTGGAAGATGCGGAACACCTGGTAAGGATCGATCGAACCCATCGTCAGATCGTCATCCGCATAGCGGCGATCGTTGAAGTGAAAGCCGCCGAGCATGTTCATGTCGAGGAGCCACGCGACGATCTGCTCGATGTTCTGCGCCTGATAATGGTGACCGGTATCGACGAGCACTTTGGCCTGCGGGCCGGCAGCTTGCGCGAGCAGGAGTGCCATGCCCCAATCGGCGATGTCGGTGTGATAGAAGGCCGGCTCGAAGGGCTTGTACTCGACGAGCATCCGCTGTCCGGCAGCGAGCGCGTCGTGCGTTTCCTTCAGGCTTTCGGCGAACCACTGGCGGCGGTGGCGGATGTTCTGGGTGCCAGGATAATTCGAGCCGTCGGCGAACCACAGCGAAAGGTCGCGGCTGTCGAGCCGCTTCTGAATTTCCACGCAGGCGAGGATGTGGTCCATCGCTTCCTTGCGAATCGCCGGGTCCGGATTGCCGACCGAGCCGTGCTTGTAATTCTGGTCCTGAAACACGTTGGGGTTGATCGAGCCGGGACGAAGCCCATGCCCGGCGGCCATGGCCAGCACGCGCGCGCAATCCGCGGCACCGTTCGGGAGATCCCAGAGGACATGCAGGGCGACCGTGGGGCAGACGCCCGTCAAGCGGTGCACCTGTCCGGCATCGGCGAACTTGTCCTCGGTGGACGTAGCGGCGGCGGGCTGGAGGAATTTGCCGAAACGGGTTCCGGTATTGGCGAACCCCCAGGAGGGCAATTCGATATGGAACGCGTCTAACGCGCGGATAATGGTATCGGTTTGATTAGTGGAGATCACGGTTGGCGCCCCCGACCCTATATGATCCATGGAGATGGCATCCCAGGTCAAACAGTTACGAGGAACGGTCCCGGAGTTTTGGCATGCGGAACGGCGCGCACCTGCCTGCGGCACCGGAAGTAATGGATAAGGTTGTATTTAACTCCTGGAAATCGATGAAAGCAGATGGCTTGTCGCACGATGGCAGGGTGTCTCGTGTTTTCCCAATTGAAACATACGTTCCGCGGTGGAAACTGCTGGCGCGCGGAGTCGCGGAGGCATACGATGGTCGAAATGTCAGTCCCATGGTTGAGGAGTAGTGCGCTTGTCGCGTTGATGGCCGGGTTTGCCTTCGGCGCGGATCCGGTGAGTGTCGCCGAACTGCAGCGCGGATTTCAGCATCCGCCCGACGATGCGCGCATGATGGTCCGCTGGTGGTGGTTCGGTCCGGCGGTCACGAAGCCGGAGCTCGAACGCGAAATGCGGGCGATGAAACAGGGCGGGATCGGCGGCTTCGAAGTGCAGCCGACGTATGCGCTGGAGCTCGACAACGCGGAGAAGGGCATCAAGAATCTGAATTACATGAGCTCGGAATTCCTGGAGATGCTGCGCTTCACCGGCGAGAAGGCGAAGGAACTCGGGTTGCGCATGGATCTCACGCTGGGCAGCGGCTGGCCGTTCGGCGGACCGCACATTCCGCAGGCGCTGGCATCGCCGCGGCTGCGCGTGGTGCGTGCGGCGTTGACCGCGGCGCCAGCGATGCAGGAAGGCGAGAAACTGATTGCGGCGTTTCTCGATGGCAAGCAACTGCCGGTGCAGGATGGGAAAGTGACACTGCCGGCGGGCGCCACGGGGCAGGCGCAGTATTTCGTTTCCAGCTTTACGAAACAGACGGTGAAGCGTCCGGCGGTGGGCGCTGAGGGCTGGGTGCTGAATCATTACGATCAGGCGGCGATCCAGCAGCATTTCAAGAGCGTCGGCGAACCGATGCTGAATGCGCTGGCGAAGACGCCTCCGACGGCGATTTTCAGCGACAGCCTGGAGGTCTACCAATCGGATTGGACGAGCGATTTTCTGGAGCAGTTCCGTAATCGGCGCGGATACGACCTGACGCCGTATTTGCCGGCGCTGGCCGGCGATATCGGAGAGAAGACGGGCGCGATCCGGCACGATTGGGGCCAGACGCTCAGCGAACTCTGCGATGAAAATTATTTGAAGCCGCTGACTGCATGGGCGCACGCGCACAACACGAAGTTCCGTTCGCAGACTTATGGGATTCCGCCGGTGACGCTCTCCAGCTACAACCTGGTGGACCTGCCCGAAGGCGAGGGCACGCAGTGGCGGCATTTTTCGAGCACGCGGTGGGCGACTTCGGCCAGCCATCTATACAATCGGCCGGTCACGTCGAGCGAGACGTGGACGTGGCTGCATTCGCCGGTGTTTCGCGCGACTCCGCTGGATATGAAGGCGGAGGCGGATCTGCACTTCCTGCAAGGCGTCAATCAACTGATCGCACACGGCTGGCCGTATTCGCCGCCATCGGTGGGCGAGCCGGGATGGCGCTTCTACGCCGCCGCGGTGTTCAACGAGCACAACCCGTGGTGGACCGTGATGCCCGACGTCGCGAGTTACCTACAGCGCGTGAGCTGGCTGTTGCGCCAGGGCAAGCCGATCAATGACGTGGCGGTTTATCTGCCGACGCATGACGCGTTCGCCGGATTTACGTTGGGGCGCGACTCGGTGAATCAGGCGATGGATGCGATGCTCGGTCCGAAGCTGGTGCCGGCGATTCTGGATGCGGGGTATGGATTCGATTTCATCGACGATGGCGCGCTCGCGGCGGGCGGTGTGACGGCGAAGGTGTTGATCGTC
>JAOAPT010000622.1 GCA_025463045.1 Candidatus Solibacter sp. | reverse complement strand
GGCAGGTTCGTCGCCATCGAATTTGGTGAGGGGCGCCTTTTCGCGACCGTTCTCCAGCGCCACTCCGGCAGGGACTCCCGCGTACGGGAAGACCTCCTTCAATTTGGCGAGGTCGCTTGTGATCGCCATGTGAAAACCCGTGTCCTGCATGAACTGCTCGGCGTAATGCGCCTGGCTGATCGGCACGCCGACCACGCGGGTATCGCCCCACTTCAATTGCGACATCCGCTTCGCCGCATCGAAGCAGTGCATGCACTGCGGGTCGAAGTAATAAATGAAAGCTTTGCCGCGCTCGAGTGAGAACGGACGCCCGTCGACCAGAACGCTCGCCGGAGCCTTTGCGCCGGATTGCCGAACCTCGCCCACACCGAACGACACGCCCGCGAACACCGCCACCGCGCCGGCGATGAGCGCGACCGCGCGCTTGCCTTCCGAGCGCCGCGCCCCGAGCCATGCCAGTCCCGCGAGCGCCAGCATGATTCCGTCGCCGATGAAGAAACCGGGACCGACGGCGCGCTTCAGCCACGGGATGCAACTGCAATCGGCGCCGCGGAGCGTGTTGTAGTTGATCGCGAAGTAGCCGAGGAACGCGACCAGCAAGCCGGCCAGCACGATCGCACCCCACCGGCGCAGGCGCGGCACGAGGATCATCACCGCGCCGACGGTCTCCGCAATCCCGAAGAAAAGCGCCGCCGGAAGTCCCAGGGCATCGGGCACGCGCGCTTGGACCATATGTACCGCGGTACCTTGGACGTCGTTGATTTTCCAGAGGCCGGAGACCAGAAAAATGCCGCCCAAGAGGATCGCGGACAGCCAGCTCAGCGCGCTTTTCCAGCCTGGCACGTCGAGCACAGCTAAGCCTTGGCCCTCCTGTGCCATACTGTCGTTCATAGACCTTATTGTATCGCTCCGGTCTATGCGTCCGGCTGTATGACCGCTTTTGCCTGCATCCTCCTCTTAGCCGCGTCCACTAGCGTCGACCTGGTCGATGAGGTCTATCACATCCCTGCCGCGCAATGGAAGTACGTGGAAATTAATCTGCGGCAGCAGCCCGCGATCGTGTCGGCTGCCTTCGATGTGCCGGGCAAAGCGGGCCAGGTGCGGCTCGCCCTGATGACGCGCGCGGACCTCGAACATTTTCGCAACGACTTGGCGCATGGCGTCCTGGCGCTCACCCCGGTGGGCAGTTCTGGACACTTCAATTTTCAAGTGCGTGAGCCCGCCGATTACGTGCTCGTATTGGACAATCGCGCCGATACCGCCCATGAGGCCGCCGTGCACCTTCGTGTAGCACTCGATTTCGGGCAGCCGACCGGGCCCGTGGTGACCCAGATCTCGCCGCGACGCCAACTGACCGTCATCCTGCTCAGCTTCGCCTTCTTCTTCGGCGTAGTCACGTACTCCGCCCGCAAACTCCTCCGCCACGCCCGCAAGTAATCTACGCAAGTCTTTGTACGCTTGAAATTGAGGTCTCGCAAAACCGCGCCCGTTTTCGCCCCCTGACGACCAAGGAAGAACCGAGCCCTCATCCGAGCCGCGACGGTTACGGAGCGGTGATCACGCGCCACCGCTCCCCGACGATCGCGGCTCCGATCGGAGTTCTTCACGGGCCCATTTGGTGCCACAAGAACAAACGAAAATGCACGATCGTAGTTCACTCACTCCACCCACAACGCCTCGGGCTTCCGGAACTCATACCCCTGCGGCGCGCTGGAACGTTCGCGATCGAGTTCCATCCACGGACGCCGCTCGAACAACGCTGCCAGTCCGACCCTCAAATTCAGCCGCGCCAGCGCCGCCCCGAGGCACGAGTGTCTCCCATACCCGAACGTCAAATGCTGACCCGCATTCGCGCGTCGCACATCGAACCGGTGTGGCTCGTGAAAGTAGGCGGGATCGCGATTGGCCGCGCCGATCATGCACTGTACCGTCTCGCCATCCCCGATCTGCACGCCCGCGATCTGCGCCGGCCCGACGGCGTGCCGCGTGCAGGATTGCACGGCCGCCTCCCATCTCAGCGATTCCTCGATCGCATTGCCGAGTAGCGCGGGATCCCCGGCGACGAGCCCGGCCTGCTCGGGATGCGTGAGCAGGGCCCACAGCGCATTGAGGATCGCCGATTCCGTCGTCTCGATGCCGCCGAACAGAATCACCAGACAGTTGTCGACGATTTCCTCCTTCGTCAGTGCATCGGCCGACGGCTGGCGTAGCGCCGAGAGCAGCGGCCATGCCGCGTCTTCAGACGCGTCCCGCAGGCATTCCGCGAGCATCGCGCGAATCGTAGCGGCGGCCGCCATCCCTTCCTTGTGAATCGCCGGATCGCCGGAGAAGTTGGCCAGCGCCGCCGAAAGCGCGGGATAGCACTCGTCGAGCAGCGGGCGCAACGCGTGCGGAATCCCTGTGATTTCCGAGATGGCGCCAACCGCCATCGGGCCGGCGAATCCGGTGCGGAGTTCCGCGTGTCGCGGCAGCTCATCGACCAGACCGAGCGCCATCGAGCGAAGAACGGGCCGCATACGCGCCTCCAGCACGTCGGGGCGAAACGGGGGGAAGCACTGCCGCTTGTAGCGCGAGTGCTGCTCGCCCTCCGCGCTCAGCATTTGAGAGCCGAAGGCCATGCGGATGGTGGAATGGGGCGAGTCGGTCGTGAAGGTCGAAGGATTGCTGAGGACGGCCAGCACGTCGTCGCGGCGTGTGAGGATCCACATGCGCGCCGGCGCGGCCCACGTGACGGGCTCCGACGCGCGCAGACGGTCGAAGACTGGGTACGGATTGCTGCTCAGGTCTGCAAGCCCCAGTGTGCTGCCGAGCGGAAATTGGTGAGCGCGATCCACGAATCAGGGCTTATTATGCCGTAGACGGAAATCGATTTTCGCGCTCACCGGTGATCGTGCCTGCCGATACTGTGTGAAGGGCCTAGCTCCCGGAGTTCGCGGCCGCGAGTTGACTGTTGGTGGTGGACCAGATTCCGCTGATGCTGCCGCCGGCGCCGAGAAAGAGAGCCGCCGAAGCCAGCGCGACGAATGCCATGAGTAGCGTGTACTCGATCAGATCCTGTCCTTGTTCATCGTTCCAGAAATTCTTCAGTGCGTTCATTTGAGTTTTCATCCTTTTCAATTGGACTTGGTGTAATGTCCCCTTGCTCTCCAAAGTATTCCGCGAACGGTCGTCGATTGATAGTGCCATTGGTTATGGGAGGGTCCTACTGTATGCCCGGTACTTTGCGGTCCAATTGACACACATGGGACTTCGTACTTATACTGTTTGCAAACGTTTGCGGTTCCGCCTCGGGATCGCGGGGCTAGATCCAAGAGGTTAGGAGAACATCATGATTCACCCGTGGAAGCAAGCCGTCCGGTTGCTCGCCGTGACGACCCTAGGCATTGGCGCGCTCTTCGCGCAGGGCACCACTGCCACTATTTCCGGCAACGTCACCGACAGTTCCGGCGCGACCATCGCAGGCGCCAAAATCACTGCCACCAATCTCGGCACGAACATTCCTCAGAACGCCACGTCCGCGACCGACGGCAGCTATTCGCTGCTCTTCCTGCCGATTGGCGATTACAAAGTAGAGGTCACCGCCGCCGGATTTAAGAAATTCGAGCGTACCGGCATCACGCTCGACGTGAACCGCAACGCGCGCATCGATGCGGCATTGCAAGTCGGCGCGATGACCGAGTCGGTGGAAGTGAAGGGCGACGCCCCGGTCGTCGAGACTTCCGTTCCCGGACTCGGCCTGACCGTGACCAATACGGAAATCGACAACCTTCCGCTGGTCAATCGCGATATCTATACACTGCTGAATCTCACCGCGGGCGTCGACACAACGGATCAGGCGACCGACAACTTCGGCGCGCCCATGCAGGTGACGATCGTCAATGGCTCGCCCAACTCCGGGATCGGGTCGGTCAATTACAGCCTCAACGGCGGCAGCAACATCAACGGCCTCCGCAACACCGGCAACTCCGCCCCGAATCCCGACGCCATCCAGGAATTCCGCGTCATCACCAACAGCTATCCGGCCGACGAAGGCCGCTTCGGCGGCGCGACGGTCACGATGATCAGCAAGAGCGGCACGAACAATATTCACGGCACGCTCTTCGAGTTCCTCCGCAACGACAAGTTGAACGCCAACCGCTGGCTTCCCGGCACCGCAATCTTGCAGAAGGACCCGCTGCACCGCAATCAGTTCGGCGGCACGGCCGGTGGACCGGTGATCAAGAACAAGACCTTCTTCTTCGGCACCTACTCCGGCCTGCGTGAACGCACCGCGGTCTTCGCCAATACGGCGACTCCGCTCAACGCGAAGGAGCGAGGCGGCGATCTCTCGGCGACCGGCGGCACGGCCCCTGTGGATCCGCTGACCGGCGTCGCCTTCCCCGGGCGCATCATCCCGGTGAATCGCATCGATCCGGTGGCGAAGAAGATTCTCGATACGTACATCCCGCTACCGAACATCCCCTCGACGGGAATCCTCGTGGCGCAGATCGCGCATCCCAAGGACACCGATGAGGTGCTCGGCAAGGTCGACCACAACATCAATACGTCGCATCGCCTCTCGGCCAGCGTGTTCTATACCACCGGCGAGGACGTGGTCGGCCTGCTCGGCAATGTGCCGTGGGTGAGCCGCGATTTCAGCTGGCGCCAGTACAACTACAACGTGAACGAGACCTGGATCGTGTCGCCGGTGATGATCAACCAGGCGACTGCGTCGTACGTGCGCAACTTCGGCGGCCGCGTCAACACGCCCGCGACTTCGCTCGGCGACCTCGGCTCGCTCTACAAGATTCAAGGCGCGCCCTCGCTCCCGCAGATATCCGTTGCGGGCCGCTTCAACCTGACGAGCGCCATCCCCGGTCCGGTGGCAGGCAGCAATCAGTACCAGCTGCGTGACGTCCTGAGCATCAGCTCGACGAAGCACTCTCTCCGGGTCGGCGGCGAGGCGATCCTCGAGAAGATGGTCCACGATACTCTGCTCAACAATTACGGCACATTCACCTTTACGACCACTAATCCGCGCGGCTCGAAGAACGCGACCGCGGACTTCCTGCTCGGCATGCCCGCGACGATGAACCAGGATGCCCCCACCACGAAGATCAATAACGATTGGTACTTCGCCCTCTTCGCGCAGGACGATTATCGCGTGACCAATCGCCTCACGTTGAACCTCGGCGTGCGCTGGGATATCCAGACGCCGATCACCGACCCGCATGATCGTTTTGACACCTTCGTCGCCGGCGTGCAATCGAAGGTCGTGCCTACCGCCCCGTTGGGCATTCTGTTCCCCGGCGACCCCGGTGTGGCGCGCGGCATCATCAGCACCAACTTCAAGCACTTCAGCCCGCGCATCGGCTTCGCGTGGGATCCCTTCGGGGATCGCAAGACGGCGATCCGCGGCGCGGCCGGCATCTTCTACGGCAGCATGTCGGGCAACGAGTGGAACAGCTCCTCCGACAATCAGCCGTTCGCCATCCGGCAGCAGTTCAACGATGTGTACTCGCTCTCCGATCCCTACAAACTGCAGCCCGGCGGCGTCGGACCGTTCCCCTACAGCTACTCGCCTACCTCGCCGCGTTTCGTTGCGCCTTCGGCAATCGTCGGCATCGGGCTCGACTACAAATCGCCCTACACCTACCAGATGAACTTCGCGATCCAGCGCCAGGTGACGCGGACCACCAGCATCACGGTGTCCTACGTCAGCAATCTGACGCATCGCATCCCGGCGGTTCAGGATGTCAATTATCCGATCCTCATCGCGGGCGCGAATACCGCAAACGTCAACTCCCGCCGGCCGTACCTGCCGGGCGTGCTCTCAAGCGTCGGCGTGACGAAGTCGATTCTCAACTCGGCCTATCACGGACTGCAGGTCACCGGCGAGCGACGCTTCGCCAATCACTTCACCGCCAAGGGATACTACACCTTTGGTAAGGGCCTGGACGAGATCAACACGCAGAACAGCACCCTGCAGCAGGCGACCGATTGGAGCAACATCCTGCTCGATCGCGGGCGCGCCAATAACGATCGCACGCACTCCGCCTCCATCTCCGGCGTTTGGGACCTGAATTACTTCTCCAGGACTCCCTTCCTGGTAAAGGCGATTGCCAACGGCTGGTCGCTCGCTGTGATCTCGAGCTTCCGCAGCGGTACGCCCCTTACCGTCACCACCGGCAGCGACAATAACTTTGACGGCACCACCAACGACCGCGCCGACCTGGTGGGCAATCCGTACCTCGATCCGCACCGTGCCCGCAGCGCCGTTGTCGATCAGTGGTTCAACACCGCAGCGTACAGCAGGACGACGCAGGCGATCCACAACTTCGACGGCACATCGGGACGAAACATCATCGATGGTCCCGGCCTGAAGAACGTCGACATGACGATCGCGCGCACCTTCAAATTGGGCGAGCGCAAGACGCTGCAGTTCCGCGGAGAAGCGACCAACGCGTTCAACATCGTCAACCTGAATAATCCGGGCGTGAACGCCAACACCGCGTCCACCTTCGGCAAGGTGAGCACGGCGCGCGCCATGCGCCAGGCCCAACTCGGCCTGAAGCTGGCGTTTTAGTAACCCCACGGAAACGAGCCCCAATCAAAGTCGCGACCGTGACCCGCGCTTTGGCGAGTGAGGGAGCGGTGGTCGCGGAATTGAGGGCTCGTTCTTCAGCGCTCGCTCAAAGTCTTGCTAACCTTCTGTCGCAAGGGCGCGACTTGATCCATCGCGATTATTTCGCGCCCCGACGAAGCTGCCGATAAAAATCAGCTTCCTCACGCACTTCGCATCGTCGATCGTGGCCGCGATCGCGGCGTACATCCAGGCCGAGTCACATCCACGCCCTCAGCCCTCGCGCTCGAAGGCGCGACCGGTCCGTTCATCCGCCCCGAAGCGGCGCGCCTCGCCGATTTCTACCCCGGCGCCCACGACCCCGCGTGAAGCCTGTGGGACGACTCAAACACCTTCTACGAAATAGGCATGGTGAAACGCGAAGTACTTCACTCCGACATCGCACACACTCCTGCTGCTCTACGCCAGCGATCTGCTATTCCGCCTGCGATGGGAGAGCGAGCCCACCCTTGCCGAAGGCCGCAGCGTCGTGGCCGCTCTTTACTTGGAAAGTGCGATCGCTTTTGGACTTGCCTCGCGCGCGTGGATGGACGAGCTCTTTCAGTTCGCGCGCAAGCCCGCAAAGCGGCCTCGTCGAATTCTTCTGCTCGGCTCTCGCGAAACGCTCTCCGGGTTGGGAAATCGCCGCCGCGCGCGCCGCGATCGTTAAACACTTAACGGCGTTGGAAGACGAGGACGAAATCCACGCCTTCGGTGAGAATTCTCACCAGATCAAACGCGCGCTCACCTGTGCGCGTCGGGCGTTTGTGCCATCCGGGTAGCCCTGCGACGCCACACCCCGTCCCAGATTCGGTACCGGCCGCAGCACCAGGTTCTTCGCCTCGTAAGCCACCGTGCTCACCGCCGTATCGGAGACGTGATTCAGCAAGTTGAAGACCTCGAAGTTCACGTGGAATTGACGCCGTTCGGAGAACATGAAAATCTTCGTAAGCCGCGCGTCGGTGCGCAGCACGTTGTCGATCGGCAGGCTGCTGGCCGGCCAGAACGGCACGCGATTCGACCCGCCGAAGCCATTCACCGTCGAATTAAACGCCGCGCCGGGGAAGGGAACGCCCGACACCA
This sequence comes from Candidatus Solibacter sp., assembly GCA_025463045.1. Lineage (GTDB taxonomy): Bacteria > Acidobacteriota > Terriglobia > Bryobacterales > Bryobacteraceae > Solibacter. The sequence continues at coordinate 2,495 of JAOAPT010000622.1, read as the reverse complement.
AGATTGTCGGCGTGGCCGGCTGTGTCGATGCGAAGGTGGAGATCTGCGACAGCCGCCACCCGCTGCCGAGCACGTGCGCGAGCCCCGACGTTTTCACCGTCAACTGCGGATCCCACGACGAGCTGACCACCAGCCGGTGCCGCTGGTCGAGCTGCGACGATGCCTTCTCGCCGCGATAGTCCCCATTCGTCAAGCTGCGCGGACCGTCGCTGTAGAAAATATTATCCGCGCCGCCGCCCTGATTGAAATCGATCGCGTGCGACCACGTGTACGCGAGAAATCCCTCGAGCCCGTGCGACAGCCGCTTCCGCAACTGCACCACGAGCCCGTTGTAATAACTATTGCCGCCGGATTCCACGCTATTGACGCGCCGCCACTTCGGATTCACGCGATTGACCAGCCGGTACGCCGGCGTGATGTAAGTCTCCACCGATTTACCCGCCGCGTCGTCGACCTCGTAGGCCACCGTTGAGGCCGGCTCGCCGATGTTCAGGTCGCGCACCGTGGTGAGGTGCAGCGCGCGGCTCCACAGCCACGACACGCTCAGCTTCCAATCCACCGAAATCGCATGCTCGATCCCGACATCCGCCTGATGCGTGTACGGATTGCGATAGTCGGCGCCCGGTATCGTCAGATCGACCGCCGAGCCCGCTGCGGGAGTCTTGAGCACGTTCGGAAAGATCGGTCCGCTGGTCGGGTCGGCGAGAAATCGCGTTTCCAATTGGACCGACGGCTGGCCGATCCCGTTCTCTTCGAAGAAGGTGGTGATCAGGCCCGTGTGATAGCGTGCGTAGAAAACTCCGTAGCCGCCGCGCACCACGCTCTTTGCGCGATTAAACGCGAACGCAGCGCCAAAGCGCGGAGCGAAATTCGTCTTCACCGAGCGAATACGTCCGCTTTCCGGATATTCGGAGTTGGTCTGTTTCGGCTGCGGCAGCGCGGCGTATTCGTAGCGCAGCCCGTAGTGCACCGTCAACCGCGAGCTCACGCGAAACTGGTCTTCGGTGAACAGGCTGAAATCGCGCACCGTCTCATCGAAAACCGCCGTACCGAAGCGCTGGGAATACGTCGACCAGTTGCGCGCGCCCAGCGAATTCCCGCTGAAGTCGCGCGCGAACGAAGTAAAATCGGCGTACTCGTAAGTGCCATTTTGATTGCGCAGATTGCGGATGTAGTCCTCCGTGCTCAGCAAGTCGACGCCGAACTTCCAACTGTGCCGGCCGGAAGTCAGCGTCAGGTTGTCGGCGGCCTGGAAACGATTCTCGCTCGGGTCGATGCGCGGCAGGTCGACGCTCGCGCCGAGATTGCCCTGGCCCTCGACGACGATCTGCGGCAGTCCCGTCGAGGGAATGAGTGCGGGATTAAAGTTGTCCGCGTGCCGGTCCTTGAACCAGCCGAAACGGAGCTCGTTGATTCGCGACCCGTTCGGAATATACATCCACTCGAGCCTGCCGTACCGCGTGCGCACCGACGAGTTGCCGTTGTTGCCCACGCCCGAGCCGTCGTTGAGCACGGCCTGCGTCTGATACCCGTTCGGCGAGATCCAGCGCAGGTAATTGAAACTCGCGCTGATGTGATGGTTCTGCGAAGGCAGCCAGTCGAGCTTGCCGAAGAGGAGTTCGGAATCGGCCGTTCGCTCGAGCACCTGAAACTGGCGATTGAGGAATCCCAGCGCGGCGCCGCACTGCGCGGCCGTCGCGGCGCATGTCCCGATGAAGGCGCCCGCGCTGTTGAATAGCGGAGGACGCGCCAGTGACGCGACCAGCGGAAAATCGCGCCGGTGAACCTCGGTATTCAAAAAGTAGAACAGCTTGTCCCGCACGAATTTTCCGCCGATGCTCGCGCCCGCCTGGTGGCGTCGCTCCGGCGGATTGATTGACGCATACGGATCGCGCGCGTTCAGCCCGCGATTGCGGAAGAACCAGTACACAGTGCCGTACGGAAGGTTCGATCCGCTGCGCGTCACCGTATTGATGATGCCGCCCGAAGCCCGTCCGAAGCCCGCCGAATACCCGCTCGATAACACCTGGAATTCGAGCACCGCGTCCTGCGAGATCTGCGTCGAGATGCGCGTGCGTCCCGCATTCTCGTCGAAGTACTGATTGGACGTATCGTTGCCGTCGGTCAGGAAAGAGTTGCCTCCCGCGATGCCGCGGAAAGAGACCAGCCCGAGCGGACCGTCGTTGACCACCGCGGGCGTCAGCAGAACATAGGTGTCCACACGCCGCCCGTTGATCGGCAAATTGAGAATCTGCGACTGCCGCACCACCTGCGACACTTCGGTCTTCGTCTGATCGACGACGCCGCCGCTGGCGGCCACCGAAACGCGTGTCGTTTCCCGCGCGATTTCAAGCGTGACTTCGAGGTTGGTAACTTCGCCTATAAGGACTTCCACGTCCTCTTTCATGAAAACCGAAAAGCCGGCCTTTTTAACCGTGATCGAAAAGTGTTCCGCGGGCTCCAGCGCGATCACCGAAAACCCGCCGTGCGAATCG
>JAOAPT010000589.1 GCA_025463045.1 Candidatus Solibacter sp. | reverse complement strand
TGTTGCCAGGCCAGTCGTAGGACTGCAATAGATCTAAGGTCTTCTGGTCGATCGATCGGATATTCTTGCCTGCCCGATTCGCGTAGCGCTGCACGAAATATTCGACCAGGATCAAAATGTCCTCTTTCCGTTCTCGCAAAGGCGGCATTTCGATGGGAAACATTGATGATCGCAAGCAGGCTGAAGAGAGGAGGGGCGCCTGCGACCATCGTTTCGGGTTGTTGGTTTCAATTCGATCAGATCAGCGTCAAACTGGTGCGCTGTGACCAGGCTCACGCTGCACACGACAGTGAACATTCTTGCGTCCGAGATTGCGGACCGGGCGCCCGGATCGAACCTGATGGTCAACCGCCCGGCGGACGTCTTATTCATCCAGTACATCCGCCCACACTTCGGCTCGCGGTACGAAGCTCGCAAGCGCGGCGTGCTGCACGCGATCATTGATCCGCAAATCGGCGCGGTTCTGAAATCGATGCACGAGAGCGTTGAGTCGCTGGCCGCACCGTCGGGCATGTCTCGCTCTGCGTTTGCGTGTTCCGGCAAATCACCATGAGACTTGGAGTGTTCGAAGAGCTGCCGAAGTGCCGAAGCGCATTTTGCGCCCCTACGGCGGCGTGCAGTGAGGAATTCGGCTGTTTGACTCAGGCTCTGTAACCTTAATGGCCCGTCGTGTCGTCGACAGATCGCTTCATCGCTTGACCTGCGAAACCACGAATGCGTCCAACAATCCGTCGAGGTGTTTCGCGACCGAGAACAAGTCCCCATTTCGACACTTGTCACGTGGCCGTCACTGTTCCCAGCCTTCCAGCGACGCCACTGTGACCGCCACCATTGATTCTTGGCGTCTGCACCCCAAGGCGATTTTGGCACATGAAGTGCATTTTTTCTGGTCAGAGAGGCGGGACATCCGGTATCTTGTCAGGATCGCAAATCACGTCGCGGACTCTGCCTGTTCCACGCCTCACTATTCTTATAAGGGAATGATGACCTATGCCTGTTTCTAAGACTGACGAACGCGAACAAACCGAATTTTCCAATCGGCCTCAACCGGTCAGCGGCAAGTTGGGCGCAACCATTATTGGTCCCACGAATCCCTCCCGTGAAGCCGAGAACCCGGATACATTGGTGCCGCCGCGGGTGGACCATGGCACCATGGCAAACCTGAGATGGTCCTTCGCCGACAGCCACATGCACCTGTCCGAAGGGGGCTGGGGGCGGCAGACGACAGCCCGCGAGTTGCCCATCGCCACCGAAGTCGCAGGCGTCAACATGCGGCTCACCGCCGGCGGAGTTCGCGAGATGCACTGGCACAAAGCGGCCGAATGGGCCTACATGCTCAAAGGGCGGGCGCGGATTACCGCGATTGACCAGGAAGGTCGCACCTTCCAGGACGACGTCGGGGAGGGCGACCTTTGGTATTTCCCTGCGGGCATTCCGCACTCGATCCAGGGACTCCCCGACGACGGCTGCGAGTTCCTGCTGGTTTTCGACGACGGCAACTTCTCCGAGGAGGAGACCTTCCTGCTCAGCGACTGGCTCGCGCATACGCCCAAAGAAGTCCTGGCCAAGAACTTCGGCGTGCCCGAAAGCGCGTTCGATCGCATCCCGCAGAAGGACCTCTGGATCTTTCAGGCGCCAGTGCCTGGTCCGCTGGCGGCGGATCGCGTGGCCGGCGCGGGGCCGGTGCCGCAACCCTTCAGCCACCGGATGCTGGCCCAGGAACCTATCCGGATGAACGGCGGAACCGTACGCATCACCGATTCCTCCCTGTTCAAGGTGTCAAAGACGATCGCGGCCGCGTTGGTCGAGGTGGAACCGGGCGGTATGCGAGAACTGCACTGGCACCCGAACGTGGACGAGTGGCAGTACTACATCTCAGGCCAGGCCCGGATGACCGTGTTCGCTTCGCAAAACAACGCACGCACCTTCAACTTCCAGGCAGGCGATGTCGGTGCCGTCCCGTTTCCAATGGCTCACTACATCGAGAATATCGGTACAACGACGCTTAGCTTTCTGGAGATCTTCCGGAGCGACTACTTCGCCGACGTCTCACTGGCACAGTGGTTGGCGTTCACGCCCCACGAACTGGTGCGGGCGCACCTGAACATTGATGAGTCGGTACTCGCGAAGATTCCTGCTGGCAAGACACCGGTGGTGGGGGGCTGACCTTGGGGCGGCTACCCGGCAGCGTATGAGACCGGGATAGAGAGGTGCGATTTAACTTATGCAATCCGAACCCGTGACAAAGTTCGACAATCAAGGGATCGAACTCGGGCTTCGGGACCTGCTGCTCAACGCGTTGACAGTATCATCTGGAGCTATCGATGCGATCAGCTTCCTTGCCCTGGGTAAGGTCTTCTCGGCCTTTATGACCGGTAACATTGTGTTTTTCGGACTACGGGTTGCGGGAGCGTCCCATGCGCCTGGCGGTGTGGCTATCTTCGCCTCGGTTGCCGCCTTCGCGGTGGGGGTGTACCTCTCGACCCGAATCGTCAAGGTTTCTAAAACGCCTGGCATATGGTCGCAACGAGTGACGGTCGCGCTCGGCGTATCGTTAATTCCACATGCTGTCTTCGTGGTCGTCTGGCTCGCATGTAACGGCCAACCTTCGACTGACATCGCCCACGTGCTCCTCGGCTCGTGGGCGATGGCGATGGGGATGCAGAGCGCCGCAGTGCGAACGCTTCGTGTGGAGGGTGTGTTTACCACCGCTGCGACCGCAACGATCATATTTCTTGTGGGCGACTTCGCCAACTGGTCCGCGACAGTTACAGAGAGACGCCGGCTTGCAGGCGTACTCGTCTCGTTGTTCGTCGGCGCCACTGCCGGAGGCCTGCTGTTGGTTCACGCGCACATCTATGCGGCCAGCTTGCCGTTCGTGATCACGGTCGTGACCGTTGCTACTGCGTCGATTGTCTTACGGGAAAAGACAACCGTTGGGTGATAGTAAGCAGCGATGATAAAAGCTCATCGTCGGCGCGCTCGGTTCGACGGATAGCTCCGGCGTTCATCGAGTCCGACTCTGCGTGAGCCTTAACATCACTGCCGTCTGCTTTCTTCTCCATTGTGCATGCGTTTCTGCATGGCTTTTGCAAGTTCCTTCTGGTGGTCGGTCAGCAGCGCTTCAATTTGATTGTGAGTGTCGTCGCTGATCGCGTGGATCTTCGGGCCGAGGTCTTGGCGTGAGACCCCCGGATTGTTGTCGAACAGCGCCTGAATCCTGTCGTGGTGCTGCTCGAGCAGGGGTCTTACCTGTTTCCGCTGGTTCGGAGTGAGTTCCAGATCTTTTGTCAGATGATCGAGTTCCTGATCGATCGACCGTGGGCCGTGGATCCCCTCGCCTGGCTGATTCGATCCCTTCGGTTGCGGTGCATTTCCCTGGGCTATGGCAATGCTGGTCATCCCGAGCGCGAGCATGCCAGTTAATCCAACGGTAAAAAGGGTTTTCTTAGAAATGAAAAGCGTTCTCATGGAGAGGTCTCCGGTAATAAATTAGGACCCGCTTCTGCTGGTTCTTTGCGGGCGATTGCAGTGGTTCTCCGTAGCAATGTTGGCCGCATTGAACTCATCCAGATAGACGGGAGCGTCGGGCGGCTGGTTACTGCTGCGCCCCGGCACTAAAGGCGTCTTGACGTTTCTTAACATCGCCTGCGCTAATCGGAACGCACCTTGTGCTGCGTTGTCTCAATCGGGAGCGGCACTGAACCACCGCCGCTCCCCGACCGATCGAACCTACCGACGCCTAATTCGGTTTTCTGTACTTAGCCGTCGCCGCCACCTCCGGTTGGCTACCCAGCGACGCCGATGGCATCGTCACAAAACGGTCCGAAAGCGTCTGCAGAAACGCCACAATGTCACTCTCGTCCTGGGTCGAAAGGCCAAGATTGCCGATCAAAGTGGTTACGTTCGCAGGTGTTTCCGGTGCCGGCCAGCAACTCACTTTCTCGCCCGGCGAACCCTGAGCACAGGGCGGCAACGACTGCGACGTGTTATAGAAGTGCACTACCTCAGCAAGACTCTTCAGATACCCGTTGTGCATGTAGGCCTTCACGAAATCCGGGCGGGGTCTCATGTCGACGTTACGCAACGTAGGTACCTGGAACTTCCCGTTGTATAACGGCGCAAGGGCCTTCCATTGGGACGGGTTCGGGTTGTTCGCGCCGCTCAGCATGGCGCCCACTCCCAGATCGACGGATGCGAAGCCCTGCGGGTTCGCGGTGTATCCGTACTGGTCCGCTTTTGACTCACAGTAATAAGGAATCGCCATGTTCTTCGGAACACCCGTGTTGGCCGACGTGAAATCGGTGAAGAGCGGCGCTAAATCGGCGGCGGCGAGGCCCGTCGAGTTGACAGCGTTTCCACTGAGGTGGCACTGATTGCACTTCGCTTTGCCATTGAAAAGGTCGTAACCGCGCTGCTCACTGGCGCTCAATACGGCGTTACCGGCCAGCCACGCATCGAACTTCGACGAAAACGGGCTCACCTCCGCCGAAGCTTCATACGAGGCCACCGCCAAGGTTAAGTGGTCATAAGTCGCGTTTGAAGTTCCCCGATCCTGTGCACTCAGATGGACCGGAAACGGATCGTTTGCGGGCGGTGGGCCGGGCGTCGCGCACACCGTAGCCACATTCGCAGGCCAGTTGATCGCGAACGATTGCGCTCCACCAACCAATTGGACCAGTGACGCGTAGCCTCCCTGCGATGCCTTCCAGACCACGCACGCAGTATCGGGATTCCCCATCTCAACCGGATTGACCGGGGGGCCCTGGGCCTGTTCCGCGGCAGGATTCGACAGCCGGATTCCGGTCGCCCGCATATCCCAGAAATTACCTCCATAGAAATCGGCCACCGCTGTGTTGTAGTGAAGAATCGGAGCGAATGAGGCGTAGGCGTAGCTCTGCGGCTTGCGGGGACCGTACCGGACGTTAGGCCCCGGGGCGGTTGCGTTCAGGATGGGGACACCGCCCGGCTGGGCGGCCGTGGTGGCGTTGAATATGCTGGTCCCGCCCGTGAATCCGGCGTACGGAGCGTGGCAGGTCGCGCACGCTATGTTTCCGAAGGGTGACAACGTCTTGTCATAAATGAAGAGTTTTCCCAGCAACTGCACCTGACTCGCCAGGTCCATCGAAGACGCGGTTGGGACAGCGCGAAGCAACGACGATTCAGTGGCGTCGATGAGCGCGTTCTCAAACTGAGTATCGCCATCTTCCGCGGGGTTGGGAGTGCCGCCGGGCAACGGCGGGAGTAATGATAACGTATTAACGTTTTGACTGCATACCGAGAAGGGCGGTATAGGCGCCGGAGGATTCTGCGCGGTTAGGGTGTGACTCGTGAGTGCGGCTGCCACCGTGACAGTCGCTGTTCGGTACAAAAGTTTGTGGTACTTGTGAGTCTTGTCTCGTTCCATTGGTAATTCCTTTCCGATGGGCTCTAATGAATGGTCGCGGGTCGCGGCACAATGCGACTGTACCGGCTTCCCGCGAACAGCGTGGAACAATGCAACTTAGCACCCGGAGAAATCTTCACCATAAGTTCCTGATTACACTAATGATTTGGGTCGAGCGAAGCAACAATACAGGGTCGGCGCAAAGACGCGTCGATAGATCGACTCGTCTCGCTTGGGCAGACTAACGAATTTGCAATGGGTCTCAGGGGTCCGTATGCCAGTGATGTGATTGCCGGGGCCGTCGGGCCGATTTGCCCGCCACGTGGATGTGCGGCGTGTTCCTAAAGCACCGCTAGAAGTCGTTCGACGAGGCGGGTTGGAGACCCAGGGCGTGTAGATAGTCCGCGCTGGAGGCGACAATCTGGGAAGTCAGATCGTGGAACGGAGGCATGCCTGGGCCTGCCGGCATGCCTTCAAATAGCGAAGAGAACGCGGCCACTGCGCGCACCGCGGCCGGGTACCACTTGTCTATCCAAGTCTGGATGAGTTGGTGGTTGGTTGGAGTATCTTCGATCGCGGTTTGGGTCAGCGCCTGGCTCCATTGGCGGTGCCATTGGCAGTCTTCGTTGAGCGAGTAGAATATCTGGCCGAGCAAGTGATCGTCACGGCCAAGCGCGAGATCACTCACGCGTCTTAGGAACAGGTCGTCGATCATCGGCTTGAGAACCAGATTCAGAGCGACGAAGGCCTCGCCCCAATCGTAGGTGATGAGGAGCCGCTCCACGAACTGGCGAAGCGGTTGCCAGTGCGGGTCCTGTTCCCAGAGAGATTTGCTGTCAGCCGCGAAGCCCGGGAAAGCCAGTTGTACCTGCCGGACGCGGTAGGCCAGGCGTTCCACGCGCCGAGCCTCATCGCCCGCCTGGAATGTGCCGGCGACTGCAATGCGCCCGCCCGGCGCCATCTGCGCAACATAGGCGGCGATCATCATGAGGGCGTGGCCAGGATACCGGAAGGGCGCGACCAGCGTTGCGAGCGTCTGGACCCACTGAGGGTGTAAGTCGCGGTCATAGCCGTTGGCTTCGATCTCCTCGAGTATGCAGTCGACAAAGATCTCCTTTTCCATTTGGAGTTCGGTGTACCTGGTGTACGTGGTCTCGCGCGGGTCGCGGAACTTCTCCCAGGAACTGCACACCAGTGGAGAGCCTTGTTGGTACTGCTCATACCACTGCCGCAGAGGTACATCCAACTCAAAACGCTTTCCTGTAAAGCCTTCTCCGGTGTTCAACAGGAGCTTGGACGTCACGATCTCGTATTCGGTGGGCATGCGACGCTGCGGAAGCAGGTGCCAAAAGGTCTTCTGCTGAGCCATCCTATTCCCCCCTTCCCGCCGTCACGCCATGTGAGAAGCAGCCTTGAATTGCCAGACTGCCTCGTCTTGCGTGAGCCGGATTGCTCCCTTGAAGGCCGACATCACTGTCTCCAACTCACCAGGAAAACGCATCGGCCGCCCAAGGTGCTTTTCAATGCTCACGCGAGTGACCATGCAGGTTCGCGGCGCGAGTACTCGAAGGTAGGCCCCGCGGTCCACCACGATTACTTCGCCGTTCAAATCCCGAATCGCCGCCACGATCGCGTTGCTGAGCGCGCCGGCCTGTAGCACCGGACCTACGTGATCGTAAGTATTGGTGGTCTCGTCGGGCATTTCAATCATCTTTTACGCCCGCGGGGCCGACATCTATCAGGATGTCTCCATTGTCCACTTTCACGGCGAAGGACTTAAGACAAGCCGTTTTGGGGTTGATCCCTCGACCACTGCACGCGTCAAATTCCCATCCGTGGGTAGAGCAGGTAAGGAGATGCCGCTGTAAAGACCCTTGGCTCAGCCTCGTTCCCAGATGAGGGCACGAATCTGCGTAGGCGTGAATGCCGCCATCCACGTTGACGAGCAACACACCTTGTCCCTCAGTCTCGAGAAACATCATCTCTCCATCCCAGAGTTCATCGAGAGTAGCGACTCTCCGATAGGCCATGGTTCCTTCTTAAATCGAACCGTTGGAGCGGCTTGAAATCGGCTTGAGCGAGCGTGCTGTCCGGATCGAGCACGATCCCCCGATAGACGACATCCGTATGGCAGCTTCCATCGACTCGCAGACCGGCCGCATCTCGTAGCTTTCCCGCAAGTGACCGCACGGATTCCTGCTCGTCGGCCACAATCAAAAGGCCGATCGTGTCACCCTCCATGAATCCATAGAGAGGCAATGGCATCGAAACCTCCGTTCTCAAGGCGTCGCGGCGCCCCCCCTTTGCAGCCAGTCGTAATCGCCGGCGTACACGTCTTTGCCCCACGTATCCGGAGTCAATGAGAAGTAGGTGAGAAGCGCCTTGAAATCGGTCGGCGCTTCACCGGATAGCACCCGCTTCACTAAGCCCTTGTGATTCGCGTATCTCTCGGGCTCGCGCAAAAAGATCCAGCGGCAGGGCTGAGAGCAGAAAATGAAGTCGTTGCCCTCGTGCGCCAGCACGTTGGCCGTATTGTTGTGTGGAGTTCCGGCGCTCAACGGCAACTGGCAAAGTTCGCAAAACGCGGGCAGGGCGGATCCCAGCACTAAGCGCTCGTTATCCGGACCGGGACCTACGGCCTTCCATCGCTCTCCGATGCGCTCCCACACGGCGTCCATATCGTTCCAGTACTTGGGATATTTCTGACGCAGCCATTTCCGATCGCTGGGGCTGGGCATCACAAAATCGAACCAGAGCGTGGAGCGGTAGGTATACGCGGTGGAATAGATCATATGATGGTAGGTATCCAGTTCGTCGAGGAAGATGTCCCAATACCAGGGCTTCTTCAGGCCGAATTCATCCAACGTGCGAAAGAACTGGTCGACAATCCACTCGTCCATGAACTCCTTGAAGGAGCCGGAGCGCTGGTCGCGCGCCGTCAGGTAGTCCATACTGACGCCCGTCAGAATCGAGAACAGGTGCCAGTTCCGCCAAAACCATTTGTCGATCAAATACTGCGCGTAGTCGGGATCGTGCTTCATTACCAGCGTGAGTACAGGGTGGCCGATCTGGGCGTGGCGGGCTTCATCCGTTTGGATGCTGGTGACCATCTTTTCGAATAGATAGTCGCCCGCCTCATGTGCCAGCGACGCCAGACCCACAAACTGAAGGTTGGTGAAGCCGGTTTCGAGAATCACGTTGGTGGCAATGTGGAATTCAATCGCGTTCTGCCCGAGCGTGAGTTCGTCGAAGAAGTGCCGTGCGGCGATGGCGAACCAGTTGTTGGTGTGATAGAACTTGTGCGCCCAATCGAACTGTGAGTTCCAGCGGACCAACTCATGCATCAGGAGCAGCGGAATCTGGGTATGGCGAAACTCGTCCAGCGCGCCAAAGCAAGCCATCGCTCTCCAAGCGCTGTCGCGGCCGAAGCGGGCGCCGCGAAGATTGCCGATGGTACCCGTGAATTCCGCAAGGGGCAGAGCTGCGGCGTGTATCTTCAGTCCGTTAATCCATGGAGTCGCCAGGCTCTGTACGTTTTCCAGCCGGCCCACGGCGTCGCGCACCGCATAAACCGCCATGTCCTTTTCGTGCTGGTTCTGAACGTATTCACGGTAGGAGGTTTTGAAGGATTCTTCCCAATCCTGCCAACTGGACTGAGGAAGCCAGGGATGTCCGCTAATTACTTCGGGGAAGACTTGTTGCTCAGTTGTGTACGAAAACTCCCAGTCAAGCTTTCGGGCCAAAGGCAGCCAGTCTTCGCGGTCTAGCATGGAATCCCCCTTCGACTCAGAACCCGTGGCGGCACACGGATTGCAGAGGAAACCTCAACCCAGTTTAGCATCGCATGGAGGTTACTTTGGGAAACGAACAGTTGCGGCAGACCGGAATTGGTGTAGTTGGTGACGTTCCCTGGGGAACACATTTCTTCCTATTCCACGAAACGAAAGAAGACCTTATTGACGCCTGTGTTCCCTATTTTCGAGCGGGCCTTGAAAGTGGGGAGTTGTGCATCTGGGCGATAGGCGATCCACTTACTGAAGAGGAAGTCCGCTATTGTCTGAGAGATGCGATTCCAGGTTTCGACGATTACTTTGAGAGCCGGCGCATGGAAATCGTATACGGTCGCGAGTGGTACATGACGGGCAACGAGCTTGACCTTGAGAAAGTTACAAAAGGGTGGAAGCAAAAGATGGAGCGCGCCCTCAATGGTGGTCACGCCGGCCTGAGGCTCAGCGCCGGTACGGCATGGCTGGATAAGCGCGACTGGAAGGAGTTCTGTGAATACGAGAAAGAGGTGAACGACTCCATCCTGGACACACCGATGCTGGCGCTGTGCACGTACCCGCTACCTGGAAGTGCCGCGGCCGAAATCCTGGACGTAACACGCACGCATCAGTTTGCGATCGCCCGTCGGAATAAAGGTTGGGAGGTAGTGGAGACTTCAGAACTAAAGCAGGCCAAAGCCGAAATCCTGAGGCTCAACAATGATTTGGAACTCCGTGTGGTGGAGAGGACCAGGCAGTTGACGGCTGCCAATGAAGAACTGCGGAGGCAAATGAGTGAGCGGCAGCGCGCTGAGGATGCGCTACGCCACGCGCAAGGCGAACTGGCAAGGGTTACGCGTGTAACATCCATGGGCGAACTGGCGGCCTCGATCGCTCACGAAGTCACACAGCCGCTGACCGGCATCGTAACCAATGGGAATGCATGTTTGCATTGGCTTGCGAGCGCCCCCCCGAATGTAGAGAAGGCGCGGACCACAGTGGAGCGGATCATTCGAGACAGCAATCGGGCGAGTGAAGTTATTCGTGATATCCGGGCGCTCGTGAAGAAAACGCAGCCGCACCATGAGCCGGTCGCCCTGAACGATCTCATCCATCGGACGCTAACACTGGCGAGCGGGGAGACGACGCGGCATCAAGTGGAGATTCAAACAGTGTTGGCGGCCGACTTGCCAAGCGTGCTGGGCGATCGGGTTCAGTTGCAACAAGTACTTTTGAATTTAATTATCAACGCGGTGGAAGCCATGAGCACGATCACTGGCCGACCGCGTGTTCTGACGATCCAATCCGAACGGCGGGAAGCCCCCGAAGTCGTTTCCATCACAGTGCGAGATTGCGGCGTCGGCCTTGATCCCCAAAGGGCGGAGCGACTGTTCGATGCGTTCTTCACGACCAAGCCGGAGGGAATGGGCATGGGCCTTTCGATTTGCCGGACCATCATCTCGGCGCACGGCGGCCACTTGTCGAACGCCAATAATGCGGACCGCGGCGCTACCTTCGAGTTTACGCTGCCCGCGTATGTAGAGACGCCGGAGCACGTCGACATAGCGACGGCGTGACGGCCGGGCGACACACGGAGGACCCACGAGCGAGACGATTTTCTTGATCGACGATGACGTATCGTCCGGGAAGGGTTGACTGGACTGATCGAATCGGTAGGCTTGCCAGAGCAGACAAACGCGTCTGCGTCGGAATTTCTCGCCCATAAGCCGGTGGATGCCGAGGGCTGCGTAGTCCTAGATATTAAGATGCCCGGAATGAACGGATTGGACTTGCAGCGCGAAATGAATGAGTCCGGCATTTCTCTGCCGGTGATCTTTCTTACCGGCCACGGCGATATTCCCATGACGGTGCATGCCCTGAAGGCCGGCGCCGTTCACTTCCTAACGAAGCCTGTAAAAGAAGAGGAGTTGATGAA
>JAOAPT010000525.1 GCA_025463045.1 Candidatus Solibacter sp. | reverse complement strand
CTCTCGCTGATGGTGGTTTCCTCGCGTGGATGGGAGCTTTCGGTGGCGCGGCGCTACCGCGAGGCGGAAGATGCATTTCGCATGGCCGACGATCTGGATCCCGCATTCCAGTGGAGTCATCTTTTCCGCGCATGGTCGTACGAGGCGCGGGGGAAATACGCGGCGGCGATCGATACGTTGAATCGCGCGGGTGGGAAGAACGACGTCGTGCTCGGCGAGCTCGCGCATGCGCTGGGGCGGGCCGGGAGGAAGGCGGAGGCCGCACGAATTCTGGAGGAGTTGACGGCGAGCAGCGCGGGGCACTACGTTTCGCCGTACGATTTGTCGCGCGCCTACGAGGGCCTCGGCCGTCGGGACGAAGCGATGTCGGCGCTCGTCCGCGCGTGCGATGATCGATCGCCGATCATCGTGTTCCTGAAGGTGGAACCGGTGTTCGCGGAGTGGCGCTCGGATCCCCGATTCGTAGAGATCTTGCGGCGGCTGCATCTGGAGTGAGCCTCGTCTCGTGCTGGTGCTTGGGGCGATTCTTTGGCGTTGCTCTGCTCGCGGACTCCGGCGTCTGGATCAGATCAAAGCTTCTGTCTGTGCAACTCCGGCCGCACACTCGCGGCCATCGCTTCTTCTCTAAGCGCACCGCCGCAGAATAGATTGATCCGGTGAGCTGCCGATGCGGGGTTGCGAATCACCTCGGCATGCTGAAGCGCCAGGATCTGAACATCCGGATTCTTGCTCAAAGACGCCTTTACGTGCTCCACCTGACGCCTATTCTCCTGCTTTAGTCGCTCGCGCCGCTCGGGAGTATCTTCGATCTTCCCGCTGCGGCGCTCAATCATCTTCGCCTGCGACGCCAGAATCTCATCGAGATCCCGCTCCACCACGATCACGCGATATCCCGCGCGATCGGGAAGCGCGGGAACCAAAGGCACAACCACTTTTATCGCTTTTCCCGCCGCCTGCCCGATCCATTCGGCATTCCGGTAGAGCTGTTTGACCGGTTCGAATTCGAAGTAGCCGAGCGGATTATCGTCGTCGGCCGATCGCTGGCCGTCGGTGAGGACCGGCATGCCTCCGGCGTTGAGCATCTGCAGGATCATCGACGTGCCCGAGCGTGGCAGGCCGGATACAACCAAGATTCCATCTCCCAGCGGCGGCAGTTGCGTTGGGGCCGCTTCGGCATCGCGCGGCGCCGGTTGTGCCGCACCATTGCCTGGGACAGGCGTGCGCCCCGCCTTCCCCGCGCCCAGGCGGATCTCGCGATACATCCTCATGTGCTCTGCCGCCGCTTCGGCATCGCCCAGCTTATGCTTCAGCAGCCACGCCAGGCGGGCGTGCGCCTGCGGGAAATTCGGATTCAAGGCCAACGCCAGGCGCAACGCCTCGCCCGCGCGCTCGTAATCCCGCGCACCTATGAGCGCCGCGCCGAGCAGGAAATGCGCCATCGGATATTGGTATAGCCGGTGCAAACAATTCAAGGCAAACTGCGTGGCAGCCTGGTAGTCCCGCCGGCGCAGCGCCATCCGGCTCATACCCAAATGCGCATGCGGATTATCCGGATCGATCTCCAACGCGCGCACGTACGTCTGCTCCGCCTCTTCGAATCGTCTCAGCCGGCGATAAAGATCGGCGGCTTGCAGCAGCAGCCCGGGACGTGCGAGGTGCGCCTCCTGCACGCGGCCGAGGCATTCGAGCGCATCGAACCACTTGTGCCTGGCGGTGAGCACCTGCGCTTTCAGATAGTCAATCACCGGAGGTTGAAACCGCGCGAGATTGCGCCACTTCGCCACCTCGGCCCGCTCCTCGGGAGTCAGTAGCGGCTCCCGCTTCTGTCGCGGCGCCTCCCCGGGCAACGCCGGCAGCTCCTCTTCCATCTCTGCCCGCACGGCTTGTTCCGCGTCTTCCGCCTGCTCCGCCCCCGCGGCCTTGCGCTCCTCAAAGCGCTGCCTGGCGAGCTTGCGGAATTCTATCAGCCGTTCGATCGCTTCGACATACAGCGCGCGCCGCCGGCCATCCAGATCCTCCACGATCCGCTCCATTTCGTCCACGTGCCCCAAAGCCTGGCAGGATACGAACAATTTCACGGCGAAGCGCTGTTCATCCGGATCGCTGCGATACAGCTCGCGGGCGATCTCCAGCGCGTCGGCGTGCATCGACGCGTCCTGATACGCTTCGCACAAGTTGTAGCGGAGTTCGCGGACGGTCCGGCTCACAGCCTCCTCGGCGTCCTCGCCAGGAGCCTCGATGTACCCGAGGGCCACCAGTTGGTCCAGGGCCTCCTTTGCGGCGATGGGGTCCAGACGCTTGTCCGGCGGATGCCGGCCGTCGTCGCCGGGAACATCCTCCCAAGTGGGAATGGTACGCAACACGGGAGTTTCTTCGAAGGCGCCCACCAGAACCTTGCCGTCCATGTCGTCGCCCACCGGCAAGCCATACATCGCCAGAAGCGTGGGAGTAATGTCGATCACGGACGCACCGTGGATCAGCTCATCCTTCCTGATCCCCTCGCCGGCCATCACGAGGATTCCGAAATCGCTGTGTTCGATCGCCGGTCCAGCCGGAATATGCGGAATCACCCGGGGACGAAGGTGATCGGGATGGAACCCGTGATCCGACATCAGAACCACTCGCACATCGTCGCCGGCTTTGCGCAACAGGGTTCCGAGCATCTGGTCGTGGAACTGATACCCCATGGACACCACGCCTTGATAAATCTCGAAATCCTCATCCGTAATCCACGATTGCTTCGGCGGATGATACTTCATGAAGCCGTGGCAGAAGTGATCGATCGCATCGTAGTACACGGCGAAGAAATCCCACGGCTCGTTATCCAGCAGCCACGTGGCGGCCGAATGCATGCTGACGCATTCGCAAAGTGTCTTGCAACAGCCAAGCAACCGGCCGTCCTCGCTTTGATCGATCTTCTCCGCCAGCGGGATGAATGCCTTGATCATCTCCGGCGCAAGCTCCTCGGGATGCATGCGGAGCTCGGACAGGGTTTCGGCAAGCCTCGGCGGATGCACCGCGCCGTTCCGCAGCGGCCAGCCTTTTTCGAGCGGCCCGTCGGCGCGATGAAAATGGTCTGACACCATCACGCCCGAGATCGGCTCGGCCGGATGGCTCGGCCACCAGCCGATCACGATGCTGCGCAGCCCATTCTGCTGGAAAATATTCCACACCGCTTTGCACTTACGCGCGAGGTTCGTGACCGGCTGTACGCCGCGTCCATCGGCCGTGGGCTCGCTGAAGCCGTGGATTCCGTGTTTGAACGGGCGTTTACCGGTGGCGATGGACGTCCATAACATCGGGGAAAGCGGGGGATGCAGGGTGGTTAGCTGCGCCATGGCGCCGTTTTCCACCAGGCGCTGGACGTTCGGCATCTTGCCGGCGTCCATCAGGGGCTGGATTACTTTCCAATCGGCGGCGTCCCAACCGACGAGCAGAGTTTTAGGGCCACTGCGCGCGGCAAGTGGTTTATTGGAGTTCATGATGGGTGATCGCTTCCATGTGCCGCACCGCTTGAGCCTGTTGGAGAGGCGATCGACGGCCAAAGCGGCATTCCAAAGGAAATGCCGCGAATGTCAGAACGAAAAAGAATTCGTGAGCTGCCTCGCGGCATCGCGAAAGCCGCCGGTCGAGACAGGTGCGCTGGGATTGTGGCAACTGCCGAGTCCCTGAATCAGGGCTACTGCAAAACCGGCCGGAGGATCGGGGGAAAGCTATGCGGCAATCTGCTTGCGGCGCTTACGCCATGCCAGGACCCCGGCCGAACCTGCGGCTAATAGCGCCATGGAAATCGTCGAAGGTTCGGGAGCGGCGCTAGGGACGCCCTCGCCAGCCTTGATCGATTGCCCCGTTACATCGTTGTAGGCCCAATCGATTGCGGTCGTGGTGACGGCATTCCCTGGGCCAATTGTGGCGTGCAGGCGAATCCATCCGTAGTACGGATTGCCGCCTTGGTTGAATCGGATCCCGGCAAAACCGGTCGCACTGTTAAGAAACTGGCCAGTGAAGCTAAAATTGTTTTTTCTCCGCAGCAGGGGGAATCCCCAGTTGGCAAAGATCTGGCCCCCGGAGATAGCCGCACCTGAAGCCAGTTTTGTCACGTTGCGGGCAAACGCGGACGCGGCCATGAAAACTTCTCCGCCAGCCAAGGGTCCCAGTTCCGCAGACGCTGTACTGCGTCTGGAGCCGATGAAGTTGCTTGCTCGAACAGCCCACGGAGCGCCTCCGATCGTAAATGGAGCGGCGGCAGCGCCTTGACCCGCAGGCACCGAAGCTGTGATGTTCTGAACGCCGCTATAGATGATGCCTGCGCTCGCATTCGTAGCCAGCGCCAACGCCGAACCCGCCACTGTGGCGAGCACAGACCCACCGCCCTTCCAATTCATGGGTACCCGCAACCCTTTCGATGCCACGGAGTATGATTCCAGTTGATTTTGAAGATTCGCTCGTGATTTCTGCATATGAGTGCCTGTGTACTATATCACAAGAGTGCTATGACAGGCGCGAGGTTATTCACAATTCAAGGGATGACATCACGTGTAGCTTTGGCGTAAATCACTGATATAAAGTCGGCTGGACGGTAGTGTGATTCTGCCAACCCGTCAGACCACCTCGCCTTTCGGCACCCGAACTGTACGATTTGGACAGACGATTGCATATCGCCGATTCGCCATCCCGATAGCGCGTGCAGTCGATCAACTCGCGGGTGGAACAGATGATCTCAGGAATGCCGGAAGCGGTACAGAACGCTTACGCCGGCACTCGAGCCAGAGAGAGCTTCCTCAGGAGCAAAGACGAAGGATGATTCGCGTCGCCCCGAGATAGGCACTGCATCGGAGAAGGGGGGCTCCCGGATGACCCGCGCGGCGGCCTGTTTGCGGTCGCCCTCGCGTTGCGCCCCAAGGTGCGGTCGTACTGGGCAAGTTGCACGCCGAGCCAAACCAGCGCGGCAACTGGCGGGACTACTACCACCAGGAACAGCAAGGGCAAGGTGGTGGACGCGCGGCGGATCGGTAAGGACCTGAAGGCCGTCGTCCTGCTCGAAGGCAGCATTCGCAAGGAAGGGCAGAATCTGCGAGTCTCGACGCAGTTGATCGACGCGCGGACCGGCTACCAGATCTGGTCGCAGACGTCGGAGCGCGAGTGGACGCAGGTGTTCGCCATGCAGCAGGCGATCGCCGCGTCGATCGCCGCGAAGCTGCGCC
>JAOAPT010000524.1 GCA_025463045.1 Candidatus Solibacter sp. | reverse complement strand
AGACGAAATTGCGGAAGCCGATGCGCCAGTCTTTGCGCGTGGGGAGGAAGCCGAAGCCCGTTTCGCGGACGCGGCGTTCGAGCATCAGCGAAAGCACGGCGATATTGAACAGCGCGAGATCGCCGAGGACGCCGAGTTCCACGCCTTTGTAGGGCACGGGGTAGATGCCGGCCGCGTAGCGTCCCAGCTTGATCGCGACTACCAGCGCGACAAAGCCGATGTCGAAAATTGGGCGTGCGGGGAAGATGCGGTACCAAAGTCCGAGCGAGAGGGCGAGGGCGATCAGCTTGACGAAGCTGAGGAACTGGAACGTGATCGCGCCGGTGCAGCAGACCAGGTAGGGCAGCACGGCGGAGGCGATCAGAAATCCGGGCAAGGGGTCGCCCGCCAGTTCTTCCCGCACGCTGGGGAAGCCCGGTACCAGATAGAATGGATACGCAACAAGGATAGCGGCGAGCGCAGGCAAAGCCGCCCAGCTTGGAATGCCTTTCCACCGCGCGAGAACAAGACCGATCACGCACAGCAGCGCCCAGCCGATCAGCAGAGCCGCCCGAAAGCCGCCGGACGTCTTAGCCATCGCGCTCATTCTAGCATCCGTGCTTTTGACCGCTCGGATTGGGCAGGCTCAGGAGCCTCCGCCCAACCTTGCGAAACTGGTGGCGCATCGCGAAACCGAGGCACAGGCGGAGCGCAACCAGTACACCTACCGGCAGGCGGTGACGATCGACGAACTGGACGATCATGGCGGGACTCGCGGCCAGTACCGGGAGACGCGCGACGTGATTTTTTCGCCCGACAAGGACCGGACGGAACAGTTGATCGGACACCCGGAGAACGGGCTGAAGCACCTGATTCTGACCGAGGAAGATTTCGCCGACATCCGCGACATTCAGCCGCTGGTCCTGACCGAAGACCGGCTGTGGAACTACGAGAGCAAATACCGGGGCGAGGAAACGATGGACGGCGTCGACTGCTGGGTACTGCAGGTGCGTCCGCGGCAAATTCTGCAGGGGCAGCGTTTCTTCGACGGGATGATCTGGGTCGATAAGAAGGAATACAACATCGTCCGGATGGAGGGCCAGGCAGTGCCGCAGATCCGGTCGACGAAATCGGAAAACCTATTCCCGCGCTTCACGACGATTCGCAAGCCGCTCGATGGGAAGCACTGGTTTCCGATTTATACTTACGCAGACGATACGCTGCAGTTCCGGACGGGGGCGCAGCGAATCAAGCTTCGGATCGCGTACAGCAATTATAAAAAGTTCGGCGCGGAATCGACGTTGATCGTGAAGTAAGCGAATTCCTTGACCATATGAAGAAATCTGCCAAAGTTACTTTGACCGTCGTGGCGGCGATGGGGCTGGCCTCGTGCGGGCGTTCGCGAAGAGATCCATGCGATCAGTCGTACTTCAACGAGATGGCCTGCCAGGACGCGGTGCGCGGCGGCGGCTATTACTACGGCGGGTCGTGGTACCCGATGATGTACCACTACCCTTATCCGTATTACTACGATCACTACCGGACTTACGTCCGCGGCGGGGGGCGCATATATTCCTCGCCTTCGGGGGTTTATGCGCGACCGTCAGGTGGCGGCGCGACGTCATCGCCGGGAGTGCAGCGCGGCGGGTTCGGTTCGACGGGCGCGGGACATAGTTCGGGTGGGGGAGAGTAATGCGACGAATCGAGATCACGCCGCGAGCCGACTGGCAGCGCAAGGTGGAAGAGGTCGGGCTCACCTGGCATACGGGCGAGCAGGTGTATTGGAACGAGGGCGCGTATTACGAGTTCACCGCCAAAGAGGTGGACGTGCTGGAGGCGGCCACCAACGAACTGGAGACGATGACGCTCCAGGCGGCGCAGCACGTGATCGATCAGAAGCTGTATTCGCGGCTCGGGATCCCGGAGATCGCGATCCCGCTGATCGAGAGTTCGTGGGAGGCAGAGCCTCCGTCCTTGTACGGCAGGTTCGATTTCGCGTACGACGGCACCAATCCTCCGAAGCTGCTGGAGTATAACGCCGATACGCCGACGTCGTTGGTGGAGGCGGCGGTGGTGCAGTGGTACTGGCTGCAGGACTGCTTCCCGAAGCGCGATCAATTCAACTCGCTGCACGAGCGGCTGGTGGCGCTGTGGAAGGACCTGGCGAAGTATTTCCCAGGGCGCCGCATCGACTTCTGCTCGATGGACGATGCCGAGGACGGGATGACCGTGACGTACCTGCAGGACACGGCGCAGCAGGCCGGCCTCGAGACGTCGATCTTCCCGATCGATGAGGTCGGGTGGGATGGAGAGGGCTTCCTGGGTCCCGACGACCAGCCGCTGGGCGCGGTCTTCAAGCTCTATCCGTGGGAGTGGATGATGCAGGAGGAGTTCGGGAAGCACGTGGCGCAAGCCGAGACGCTGTGGCTCGAGCCGCCGTGGAAGATGCTGCTTTCGAATAAGGGCATCCTGCCGATTTTGTGGGAGCTGTTCCCGCGGCATCAGTATTTGCTGGAGTCGAAGTTCGACGGGCCCGGGCTGATGATGTCGTGGGCGAAGAAGCCGATGCTGGGGCGCGAAGGCGCGAACATTCTGCTGCACCAGCCGGGCAAGGATATCGAGACGGCGGGCGAGTATGGCGAAGGCGGAGTGATCTTCCAGCAGATGGCGCCGCTGAAGAGTTTCGACGGGAAGTATCCGGTGATCGGGAGTTGGCTGATCGGGCACGAGGAAGGCAACGTGGCAGGCGGCATGGGAATTCGCGAGTCGGATACGCCGATCACCACGAATACCAGCCAATTTGTGCCGCACCTGTTCGACTAGGGGTCCGTGCATTAGCCCATAAAATCAAAGAGCGTGGTGCGCGGCATTTTGGCCTGCAGGGCGAAGGCCGCTTGCAATTGGGTGTTGCCCTGGGTGAGCGCAAGGGCGGCGGCGGTCACGTCGGCATCCTGTTTCTGACCGAGTTCCAGGCGCAGTTCCGTGCCATAAGTGGAGGCGTAGGAGGAGGCGTCCTGGATCCGATTCAGCACGGTTCCATAGAAGCCCTGCGAGAGGTTGAGGCTTGCGCTGGCGCCCTTGATGGAATCGGCAGCGGCGTTGATTTGGGTGGTGTCGTTGGACAACAGGCTGACGCGCAGGCTGTTGAGAGCGGCAAAAACGTTGTTGGGAGCGAGCGAATCGTCGACATTACGGGCGTCGAAGATATCCTGCGTGCTCTTGGTCGCGGCAAAAGTACCGCCGGAAGCGTCTTCGATTCGCCGGCTGGCGACCGAACTGGTGAGCCGCTCGACTCCGTTATCGGTAGTGAGATCCACCTGGTAGGGCGGAGTGCCGTCCCGATCGGCGCCGAAAATGTAGTGCCCTTGCACAGTCGTCCGGCTGAGGGTGACCATCTGCTCGAGGAGCGACTGGGCTTCTCCCGCAATACTCTGGCGGCCGTTGGCGTCGAGCGAAAAATTCGAGCCTTGCGCCGCCAGAGTGACGGCGCGATCCATGATTTTGGTGGCTGCACTGAGCGCGCTGTCGGCGGAGTTGGCTTCGGTCTTGGCGATCGCGAGATTGGCTTTGATCTGGTCGTTCCGGACCGCTCCGGTCTGCAGTTGCATGATCGTGTCGATTTCGGCGGGCGCGTCGGAGGCGACATTGACGCGCTTGCCGCTGGATACCTGGCGGCTGGCCTCGTCGATGGCGCGCTGGACGCGCGCGACGTTGGTCAGGAAGGCTTCGGAGGACTGGTTGAGATTGCTAATCATTGAAATCCCCTATTTCACACCCTCAAAATGTCGATCGCGGTTTGTGTGAGCTGATCGAGCACGCTGAGAAATTTGGCGTTGGCCTGGTAGGCGCGCTGGAATTGCATCAGGACGGTGGCTTCCTCATCGAGCGAGACGCCCTGGTATTGCTGACGCAGGTCTTTGGCCTGGCCGAGCAGGGATTGCTGCACATCTTTGTTGTTTTGGGCGTCGCTCAGCAGGCCGCCGACACGTCCGGCGGTCTGGCCGTAGAACCGGCTGAAGCTGAGCCCATTGATTCGGTCGGAATCCTGGCTGGGGACAGCCAGCGCGGAAAGGGCGAGGGGGATGCCGTTGGACACCTCGGGAGGACCGGTCTGGATGGCGGCGAGTTGATCCTGCGTCACCGCTGGATCGACGCTCAGTGAAGCAGCGGTTGATGTCGCGTCGCCGGTACTGTAAGTGAATATCGCCGCGCCAGCCTGCGGCGGCGGCCCGTCGGTGACATTGCCGGACGTGAGCAGGCCGTTGACCCGGTCCGCGAAGGCTTTGGCCATTTGGTTCAGGTCGCCGGTCTGGTACTGGTCACCGATCAGGGACGGGATGACCTCATTGCGAAGTTTGAGCAGGGCGCCGAGTTGGCCGCCGGAGGAAGTAACTTCGCTACCATCGGACGCCTGGAGGCGCATACTGCCGGCCCCGAGCAGGTTGACGGGTGGCGGTTCCGCGGCCTGGTATAGCGAAGCGGAGATCGGGTACTGCTGATCGCCCAGGAGGATGGGCGTCTGGCCGTTTAGCGTCAGACTCACAGTGCCATCGTTCTCAAACACGGACTGCACGTTCGCCAGAGTGGTGAGCTGTTCGAGGGCAGCATGGGTACGGGCGCTGAGGCCCGCGTCGTTCTTGTTGCCTTGCAGGGCGAGTTGGTTGTAGCCCCGGATCTGGCCGACGATCTGATTGATCTGCCCGACTGTCGAGCCGATCTGCCGCTCGGTATCGCGGGAGAACGCAGCGACGGAGTTGGCGGTCTGGTTGAAAGCCTGCGCGAAGGCGTCGGCGCGCTGCAGCACCGCCTGGCGCGCGGAGGGATCGGCCGGGTTAGCCCCCCAAGCCGAGAAGCTCTGCAATAAGTTATTGAGGGCCTGCGGAATTCCCTGATTGCCGCTGATGTCGAAGTTGGTCTGCAGGACAGTCAGGCCATCGGCGAGTTGCGACTGGTAGCCGAGTCCGGTAGTCTGCGTGCGGACAGCCTGCTCGGCGTACTCGTTGCGCGCGGATTGGATATCGCCGGCGCGGACTCCGCCGGTGGCGCCGCCGTGCGGGTCGAAGGGAAGCGCGTAAAGATCGATGCGCTGTTTGGCGTAACCGGGAGTCGACGCGTTGGCGACGTTGCTCTGGGTCGCCTCCAGGACGCGGCTGTAAGCTGCCAGGGTGTCGGCGGTAGAGGCGAGCGAAGCGAGCATATTCGGCATAGCGTTTATCCCTGTAGCGAAATGCGATGTCCGTGCAAGAGCGGCGCGGCGTCTCCCGACGCGGTGTACCCGCCTGTCATGGCACCCCGGACCTGTATCCAGTTCGAGTGAAATTCGCCCGCGTTCTGCAGCAGGCGCTCCGTGCGCCGGAAACTGCGGCGCAACCGCCACGCTTCGGCGAGAGCATCGGGATCGCCTAACGCTTCGGCGATGCGCGGCTGCCACTCGGCGAGCTGCCTTCCGGTGGCTTCGAGCACGGACGAGCACCGGTCCATCGCCTCTGGAGAAGGCGCGGTCAGCAGATCACCGGCGCGGTCCAGCTCGCTCCGCGCGGCCGCCAGTTGCTCGGTTACCGCGGCGGCCGGCATATCACTTACTTGAAGCGCCGGCTTCAGCGCTCGCGCTTCCGCCGCTCGTGCTTCCGGCGCTCGTGCTTCCGACGCTCGTGCTGCCGGCGCTCAAGGCCTCGCTGAGCATCCCCCGGCTGATGGCGGCCGAATCCGGGTGGTAGCTGCCACTCTGGTACTGCGACGCCAGCGATTGAACGCGGCTGGCCTGGCTGGTTTCAAAGGTTGAGAGGGTGCGGGACAATCGGCCGAGATTGCCCGAGAATTCGACACGGTCACCGGCTGAGTCGGCACCTCTCGTGGAGGACCTTCCAGCACTGTTGGTCAGCTTCTGGACGTCTTGCGTTTGCCCCGTTTCGGCGGCAGTTAAGCCTCGGTCGTAAACTTTCATATCGTCGTGCCAAGTTTGGCTGATGTACTTATCGGCTGCGCTGCGGGGAATCTATAGTGTGGCGGGTTGAGAATTTACCGGCATGCAGAAATTAAGTGTCAAAGCTTGGGCAAGCGCCTAAAGCTCCAGCAGGGTCCTGTCGATGGATGGGTGAACTGGATATGGGACCCACCGAAGTTTTATGGATCAGCGCACAGCCGGAGTTTCCCGGCGATTGGCCCCAACACCCGGCCATCTGGAATGTCGAGTTCCAGGGGCCGGAGGAAGCGCTGAGCCGACTGGCCTCCGCCGAGTATGCAGCCATTGTCTTGGCACTGCCGCTCGACGGCTGGAGCGGATATGAGCTCCTCGACGAAGTTCAAAGGAAGGCACTAGGGGTGCCGATCCTGATTTGGGATGAAAAGGTCTCGGCCAGCGACGCGGTCCGGCTGGCCCATGCGGGCGCGTATCAGGTGCTGACCACGGGCAGTCAGGCCTTTGAAATGATCGATCAGGCGATCGAGGACGCGCGCCGGCGGCAGATCGCCCACGTTGCGGGAAACCTGCGGGGCGCCGAGTGGACACGGACGCTGATCGGCGCCAGCCGGGAGATGCGCCAGCTCCACCACATTATTAATCTGGTGGCCGGACGACGCTCCACGGTGTTGATCACGGGCGAGACCGGTACCGGCAAGGAATTGGCGGCGCGCGCGCTGCACATGGGCGGCAATCGGAGTTCGGGCCCGCTGGTGGCGGTGAACTGTCACGCGCTCCCCGAAAGTCTGTTGGAAAGCGAGTTGTTCGGGCATGTGCGCGGGGCATTCACCGGCGCGTTTCAGAATCGAATCGGCCGCTTCGAGCAGGCACAGAACGGTACGCTCTTCCTGGACGAAATCGGCGAGCTGCCGATCGATTTGCAGGCCAAGCTGCTGCGCGTCTTACAGGAACGCGAAGTCCAGCGCCTGGGGAGTTCAGAGACCATCAAGGTAGACATTCGCGTGGTGGCGGCGACCAATTGCGATCTGCCGCGGCGGATCGAAGAGGGTAAGTTCCGCGAGGATCTCTACTATCGGTTGAACGTGGTACCGCTCGAAATGCCGTCCTTGCGCGCCCGACGCGACGACATTCCGATGCTGGCATCGCATTTTGTGGACAAGATTTGCCGGGCGGAGTCCATCCCGTTGAAAATGCTCACCCGCGAAGCCCTGGATCGACTCTGCTCGTATTCCTGGCCAGGAAATGTGCGCCAACTGGAAAATGTGGTCGAGATGGCAATCGCGCTCGGCGAGGAGCGGCGCACCCTGACACCCGCGGATTTCCATCTGCCGGCCGGACCTAAGGAACGCGTCCATCCCTCCGCGGGACCGCTGGTCGCCGTGCCGGACGGCGGCCTCGATTATGACCAGACCCTCGCGGTGATCGAACGCAGCATCCTGGAACAGGCGCTGCGTAAGACCGGAGGCAACAAGAAAGCGGCGGCGGATATGCTGGGCTTGAAGCGTACGACGCTTTCGGCAAAGGTGCGCACCTTCGAGCATATGGCGGCCTGCCTGTGAGCCCTGCTTGAAGCCCTGCTTGCAGCCTTACCAGATGTAGTCTTTGGCGATTTCGCGCTTGTCGTGCCCATCCAGCACGTGCACGACACGGATCTTCTT
>JAOAPT010000519.1 GCA_025463045.1 Candidatus Solibacter sp. | reverse complement strand
AAGAACGTCGCGGTGGGATCGTCGATGCGGCCGCGCTGGAGGATCGCGGGGGGCGTGGGCGCGGGATCGAACTGGAACCATTGCGCGGCGGCGCGGGTGGGATGCGCGTAAGGCAGGAAAATCGTGTGGGCGCACCAGATGGTGCCCGTGCGCATGACGCAGTTGACGAGGCGGCTATCGCCGGTGTCGACCTTGACACTGGTGCCGGGCTGCGGTCCGAAATCGGCATCGGCGCCGACATCGGCCCAGGGGTCGTTAATGATGGCGTTGGTGGTGCCGCCCTCGTACTTCGGCGTGTCGGCGGTGCCGGTGATTTTGCCGACGCGGATTTCGCCGGTGTTGGGAAGTGTCGCGTAATTGGCGGCGTAGGACTGCACGAGGTAGAGCGTGTTGGGATGGCTGTTGTCGTAGTCGCGGACGGGAGTGAACTCGCCCTGGTTGTCGGTGAAGGTGGCGTGGTTTCCCGTGCCGGCGGAATCGTAGAGGTCGGCCTTGCTGAAGACGTAGATGTTGGTGTCGATGTAGTTGCCTGAGCCGCGGATCTGAAACATGTTGAGCGAGACAACGACCCAATTTGCGTTGAAGCCGAGCGTGGGAAAGTCGCCCCACTGATTGGTCGCGCCCACGGTGATCTTGTAATAGTTCCACTTGCCGGTGGGGTCGGCGGTTTGCGTCGTGGCGAGGAGGAGCGCGGAGCTGGAGACGCCGCCGTTGACCGCGGAGCAGGCGATCCAGCGCTGGGCGGCGGAATCGTAAAAGATGCGCGGGTCGAAGGTGTCGCTGAATTTGCCGAGGGGGCTCCAGAAGGCGTTCAGGGTGACGGGGAAGTTCGGCAGGGTGACGCCGGAGCGGGATTGGATCAGCACCTGCGTGTTGAGCATGGTGACGATGTGATTCGGTCCGACGGCGCCTTGCGTGTCGGGCGGGATGGCAGTGAAGTTGTCGGCGAGGCCGAGGAATCCGGAGAAACTCAGCGGCGTTGCGGCGGCGGCCGGGGCGGTGGGGACGGTATCGACACGAGGCACGGCGGGCGCGGCGGTGCGGGACGAATTGCGGCGGCGCACAGCGCGCTCGGGTTCGTAGACTTCGCGCTGCCGCGTGTCGCCGGCGACGCGACTCTGCGGCAGGCGCGCGATTTCGGAAAGGCTGGCCGAGGCGCGAGCGGCGGCATCGTGCCGCACCTGTGCGAACGCGGGGATTGCGAGGAGCACGATCGCGAGGAGGGGAATAGGGAGTGGACGATGGGTCACGGGATTTAATTCGCACTCTGCCATAATGTGAGTGCCAAGTGCAATGAACCCTTCGGACTCCAGTTTGTTGCGTAGCGCCCGGTGGCTCGCGTTTGGCTCGGGCGCAGCGATCATGGTAGGGATCGCACCTTCGCAGATCCTGCTGGCGCTGGCGTTTGCGGCGCTGCTGGCGAGCGGCGAGAAGATGCGGCTGCCGCGGATTCGAGTTGCGCTGGGGCTGTTTCTGCTGCTCACGGTGATCTCGCTCGTGTTCTCGGAAAATCCCCGCGGCGGCTTGCCTCAGATTCGCAAATTTTACGTCTTCCTCGAACTGCTGGTGATCTTCTCGCTGGTGCGCAGTGTGGAGATGGTGCGGCTGCTGTTCTTGAGCTGGGCGGGGATCGGGACAGTGACGGCGATCCGCGGGTTCGTGCAGTTCGCGGGCAAGGTGCGGGAAGCGCACCGTCTGGGGCTGAACTTCTACGACTTTTACGTCGGCGAGCGGATCACGGGGTTCACGAGTCACTGGAATACTTACTCGGCGGAAGAGATGTTCGCGCTGATCATGCTGCTGGCGTTTCTGTTCTTCGCGCCGGGTGCGCGCAAGTGGCGATGGCCGGGGGCGGCGTGCGCGTTGCTGATCGCGGTGGCGATCCTGTTGGGCGAGACGCGCGGGATCTGGATTGCGATGGCGGCGGCCGGACTCTACCTGGTGTGGTTCTGGAAGCGATGGATGGTGGCGGCGGCTCCGGTGCTGGTGCTCGCGGGGATCCTGCTCGCGCCGCATGCGGTGCAAGAGCGGTTCACCTCGATCTTCAAACCGAAGGGCGTGGACTCGAATCAGTTTCGCGTGGTGACCTGGCGGACGGGCTTGCAGATGGTGAAGGCGCACCCGTGGCTGGGGCTCGGCCCGGAAGAGCCGAACCGATTGTTCGAGCGATATGTGCCGGCGGATATTCCGCGTCCGCTGCCCGCGGGGTGGTACGGGCATCTGCACAATATCTATCTGCACTACGCGGCGGAGCGCGGGATTCCGACGATGCTGGTGATGCTGTGGTTGCTCCTGCAGATCCTGTACGACTTCTGGCGCGGGCTGCAGATGCTGCCGCCAGGCGCGAGCAATCGGAGATTTCTGCTTCACGGCGGGATCGCGGTGGTGCTGGCGACGATGGCCGAGGGCTTCGTGGAGTTGAATCTCGGAGACAGCGAAGTGCTGACAATGTTTCTGGTCGTGGTGGCGTGCGGGTATCTGGCGCTGGAGAAAGAGCTCGCGTTCGACTGAAGTAGCGGTGAGGCCAATTTAGGGCACAATGTAGGCATGGAATCCGTCGTTGTTCGCAATTCCTCCGTTATGTCCGGCGCCCCCGCTTTTCGGGGTACTCGAGTCCTGGTTTGCACGCTTTTCGAATACCTGGAAGCCGGACACACGTTGGAGCGCTTTCTGGAGGGGTTCCCTACGGTCAGCCGCGAGCAGGCCCTGCAAGTTTTGGAAGAAGCGAGAGAATCCCTCCTCTCCAGCCGTTGAATGCGGATTCTGCTGGACGAGTGCATCGACGAGGGCTTGCGTCATTATTTTGCAGGACACGATTGTCAGACCTGTCGGTACGTGTCTCGCGGGTCTTACTAATGGCACCCTCCTCGCCCGCTGCGGACGAAGCAGGTTTTGAAGTGCTGATCACGGTGGATCAGAACATGCCGCATCAGCAGAGCCTGCGGGCCGCTCGATTTCCTTGTTGGTTGTTTGCGCCCGAACCACGAACCTCGATGACCTACTCACTCGGATGCCGGAGGTCGCTGAGACGCTCAAGACCATCGGCTGCGGGGAAGCGATCCGGCTTGGGAATCGCTAGAGGGCGCGTTTTGCTCTACTTGCGGAAGGGCGTATCGCTGTTGCGCTTTTTCGGCGCGTCGGAGAGCGTGCCGGGAGTCCACAAGCGGGCGATCGCGATATCCTGTTCGACTTTGTCGGTGAGCGCGGGAATGTCTACCCAGCCGACGCGGTTGTAGAGGATGGGCTGGCGGTATTGCACTACGTAGGCGGTGGCGTAGCGCTTCCAGTGATCGAGCGCCTGCTGAAGGTTGGCGATGGCAGACTCGCGCTGCGCGGGCTTGGCGGTGCTGTCGAAGAGGGCGAGATCGGCGGCGCCGCGGATTTTGGCGGCGTAGTAATTGCCGAGGTGGGCCATCGCTTCGAGGTCGCCGAGCGTGAGGCGGAGTTCCTTGGATTGGTTGGGCAGGGCGCGCAGCGTGGCGAGAAGGCGGAGCGCCTCTTGCGCGTTCTTTGCGAGCGTGGCGGCGATCTCGAGCGGGGTCGTGCCGGTCATTGTCTGGTCCATGGGCTGACCGGCGAGGAGTTTCTGGCGCCACTCGACGATATCGAGCACGCCGGATCCGGGCATGGTTTCGCCATTCATGAAATGCGCGACGGTGTAGAATCCCTTCGCGCCGCGGGGGTGGCTGAGGCAGGCTTCGGGGAACCACTTGAGGTCGATATCGCCCCAGAAGAAACGCGTGATCTGGGGGAAGACCATCGAGGCGGCGGACCAGGCGGCGGAGAGTTGCGCGGGCGGCGCTTCGGGGAAGCGCGCGGCGATGGTCTTGAGGAAGAGCGCGTCGGGGAGATCGGGATCGAAGCTGAGGCGGCCCCAGAGCATGAAGGAATACCAGCGCTTGGCGATCACCAACTGGCGAGGCGAATCGGGTTCGGTGCTGAGATACTCGCGGCCCCACGTGTAGCCGTCGGGGCCCATGTAGAATCCTGTCACTTTGTCCTTTGGGGGCATGCCGCGGACGAAGGCGCGCGCGTACTCGGGATTGCCCCAGCGGAAGCTATAGACATCGTCATCACGGACGGTGAGCCAGGTGCGGTGTTGCGGCGCGATGTTGGGAAGCGCCTCCTGGATGAAGGGCGGATTGGGGATGGAGTACATGT
>JAOAPT010000623.1 GCA_025463045.1 Candidatus Solibacter sp. | reverse complement strand
AGAGCCGCGCGTGCCTCCGCCAGGAAAGCAGTGCAGTTCATCTTGTCCTCGGGACGGTTCGTGTTGTTGAGGCCCTTCTGTCCCGGGTACTCCCAGTCCACATCCAGCCCGTCCAGATGGTGGCGATCGAGGAACGCGACCGCGCTGTCGATGAAACGCTTCCGGGATTGTGGCGTCAGGGCCATATCGGAGAACCCTCCGGACCACGTCCACCCGCCCACGGAGACGAGTATTTTCAGCTTGGGATTGCGGTCCTTGAGGTTGTTCAGGGTCCTGAAATTCTCTGGATCTCCAGCGTAACCCTCCACCATCAGGCCGTCTTTGATATTGGCGAAGGCATAGTTGATGTGGGTGAGTTTCTCCGCCGCCACGTCGCTGGGGACCAGCGGACGGCCGGGCGAATAGATATACCCGATGATCGCCTTCTCGGGCGGCTGGCCCGCCGCCAGGAACGCGCCGACGACGAACAGAGCGGCGAAGGATTGCTGCAGTCGCCTCATGAATCGCTCCCTCCGAAGCAACACAGCTTTACAGATTGCGCCTTCGGAGTCAACGGGATTAATCCAGGGAGGACCCC
Organism: Candidatus Solibacter sp.; assembly: GCA_025463045.1. Lineage (GTDB taxonomy): Bacteria > Acidobacteriota > Terriglobia > Bryobacterales > Bryobacteraceae > Solibacter. The sequence goes on along the minus strand of JAOAPT010000623.1, from coordinate 3,528 downwards.
AGACTTCAGGACCACCGCGCCAGCCAGAGGAGTTTCCTTCGAACATCCGGTTCTGGCGCTCCGTCGGTCAACCCAACGTCCCGCCGCCGCTATCCGTCGACAAGGAGCCCAATGAGCGGGAGGATCTCCGGAGCGATATTCGTTATTATCGGTAGCGCTCAAGGCACTGGACCGGGCGGATGGTGTCGTCGCTCATCTCGGTTCGTTACCGTCACTCTGCACAACCGAGCCGCGGAAAGGCAGTCTGGGACCGCCACCTGGCGGCGGAGTATCTACGAGCATTTGCTCCAAGCCGCAAAGAGCATGATGGGTTTAAGTCCTATTTACGGTATAGAGTGGAGACGCGATTTCCGGACAGTGTGAAATTATAAGCATTTTGGAGCGAAGGCATCACTTCCATTACCGGTTCGCCGCCGGATGTTCAGCTCGCGTTGAAGATAATATTCTGAGTGGGAACACGAAATGTCACAGCCGCGCACCGACGCTGCATGGCTGTGGAATGTGAAATACGGTGCGCGATTTTCGTTCCCTCGCCAGAATCTAAGAAGGAGAAAGCGTAAGGACCATGAACAGTTCAAGAAGACATTTTCGCTCCGGTCTCAAGTTTTTCTTCGCAGCGGCCGTCGTTTGGACTTCCAGCAACGCCACGCCAGCGGACGTGTACGTCCCCTTCGATGGCGAGAAAACCACTTGGCACGAAGGGTTCGACCGCTATGACTTCATAATGGACGATGCCACTGGGGCGATCACGCCTATGACGGCCCCGGCGAGCGACGTGACGAGCTTCGGAATCGACGAGAGTATACAGGGCGGCAAGCGCCACTGCGTCGTAGTCATTCCCAAGAAGGCGGCGCCCGGCCATCCGTGGTCATGGCGAGGCTGCTATTGGAACCACCAGCCTCAAACCGAAGTCGAGCTACTGAGACGCGGTTTTCATATCGCCTTTGTGGCGCCCGACCCCGGCAGACAGGGCAAGGCGTGGGACGTGTGGTACAAGTTCATGACGGAAAACCATGGCTTGGCGAAGAGAGCGGCCTTCGTCGGGATGAGCAAGGGCGGAGTCAATGCGTTCAACTGGGGTGGGGTCAACCCCGACAAGGTGGCCTGCATCTACGCGGACAATCCGGCGGTCTACGACGAAGATTTCGCCAAGATCCCGGAGTTGGCCAAGCATGACGTGCCCCTGCTGCACATCGTCGGCACTGAGGATTTTGTGCTGCAGCGGCACACTATGGTGGTGGAGAACATGTATCACCAGTTGGGCGGCTCATTTACCGTGATCATGAAGGAAGGCGTTGCGCATCACCCGCACAGTCTCACGGACCCGACGCCGATCGCGGACTGGATTGAGCAGCACATGCATCCGGTAGAGGCAAACCGGCCGGCATTCGCCGATTCAACCTACAGTAAGGCGTACTACTACAGCCTCGAGAATTCCCTCATCTACCTGAAGAAGGAGGACACTTACGCGACGGTGCGCGGACCGGGATACGTTCCCTCCTACGATCGCTATGACGGTCCGGGAACGGGTAACTTCCACGCGGATGCCATGTCGATCGTCGTGCCGCAGAAGCCGGCGCCGGGCAAGCCGTGGGTGTTCCATCCGACCCCGCTGGAGCGCGACTCGGCGGTGGATATGGCGCTACTGGCCAAGGGTTACCACATCGTGTTGCCGCCAATCTCGGGGCCGGGGGCCGTGCAAAAGCAGTGGGACGAGGTCTATAAGCGGATGGTCGACAACGGATTTTCGACGAAGGTAGTGATGGAGGGGACCGGAGCGAAGGCGGGCGAATCGTACGCGTGGGCGATCGCGAACCCGGACAAGGTCTCGGTGATTTACGCCCGTAATCCGTACCTGCACAGCCTGATGTCGAAGACGCCGCCGATCGACAACTTGGCGCCGCTAGCCAAGGCGGGGGTGCCGATTCTGCACGACTGCGGGAGTCTCGACCCTTGGCTGAAGGACCAGACCGGGGTGGTGGAGAAGCGGTACAAGGAACTCGGCGGGAAGATCACGGTGCTGGTGACCGAGGGCGAGGGTCACTTCCCGGTGTCGCGCAAGGATCCGAAGCCGGTGGTGGATTTCATCCTGAGCAACCAGCGGTAGATGCACTACCGGGGCGGAGATCTATGTAAGCCACAGCGGTAACTATGCGGCGCCTGACGGCGCACGGCGAGCGATATCGGACAATATCGGCAGCCATGTGATCGGTGGGGCCGGACGGGATCTCTTTCCGGCTGGCATGTGATCCATCGAAGCAGGCAAATCGGTAAACGCTGGGCGACAAGGCAAGAGTGACACCCGGTTCGGCGCAGGAAAAGCCTGGTTTATGTCGCCAGGAGATTTCGCCAGGCGGCGAGCCCTTCGCGCCGAGCAACGCTTGACGGTTCAAGCACTGTCGGTTCAAGCACTTGACCGGCACGGCTCTCGCTGAAAGAATGAAACAGGGTTGTGGCGAGGCTGGCCGCGAACGCACGAGGTTAAGCGAAGGACATAACGATATGGATTGGCGCGCCAGCCAAGCTGATTCCCGCGACCGATACCTTGCCAAGTTCGATGTGGCAGAGGTTGATCGTTATGACGCTTCCGTCGGCCGACTCAGTCGTCAGGACGAGGATGCCTACTTATCTGACTTAAGCGGCGTACTGCAGTTTCGCGAAGGAACCTCGGTACTGGACGCGGGAGCAGGAACGGGAGCGTTGTGCGGGATTCTTTCGCGCCTACCGGGACTCGCAATCACGGCGATGGAACCTGTGCCCGCGATGCTGGCAAAACTCAGGAGCAAGCCCGAATTCCAGGTCGTCGTCACCGTCGAGGGCTTTTGCGACAACATCGGTGATCGTCACCACTTCAATGCGGCACAATTCGATGCCATCGTGTCTCGGCAGCTCGTCAACGGGTTGTTCGACCCACTCACAGCTTTTAGGAACTGGCACTATTGGTTGTCGCCGGATGGAGCGGTCGTAGTAATCGATGGCGTCTACGGTCGGTCTTCATGGACCGGCAGTTGGCAGGAGGATGTTGACGTTCTTCCGCTGTCCGCCTGTCAAAGCACTGCGTTAGCTCCCTACTTATTGGAAATCGCCGGCTTCCGCATCGAGGCTGTTCGGTGGATGGAGGCCGTCAACGAACTGCCGTCGACGAGGACGAAGCGCTACGTCGTGGTTGCGAGAAAGCACGCCTAACCCAACCACCGGCTACAAACGGCGCCGAGGCGTATGCGTCGCCGCTGATCGAGCCTCACTGACTCGCGATCAACGCCGTAGTGATTACGTTCCGGTGCTCTGGTCGAGTTTTCGCCCCCTTCGGGCCCAGCCCAGACTGCGAGAAATCTCAGACGCGCGTCAAACTGTAGTGGAACGCTGACAACCTTTACAAGCTGAGCCGGCCAAGCACAACATTCCAACACATCGCGATTGCGCTGAGAGGAATAGATCGGTATACGCTGCCCGACAAGGCGGGAGCCAACCTCCAAACGCATCGCCAATTTTCGAACTATGCTCCCAAAGGCAGCCTGCTATCACCAA
>JAOAPT010000486.1 GCA_025463045.1 Candidatus Solibacter sp. | reverse complement strand
TTGGTGGTGTGCGCGGCGGGTGCATGGGGCCAGGCGATGGATCCGGCGACGCAGGCGTTAATCGAGAAGCTGCAGGCGCGGGTGGATAGTTTGGAGAAGCGGCTGGCGGATTTGGAGGGGCGCGGGGCTGCGCCTGCGGCTGCGGTTGCGGCGCCTGCGGCGGCTCCGGTGGCTGCGGCGGCGCACGAACACGACCAGACCCCTGTGGCGCCGGATTTGACGCATCCTACGTACCCGAACCTGAAGATCGCGGGGTTTGGGGATATCGATTTCGCCGCGAGTAATTTGCAGGGGGCGTCGGGCGGGTTCGGGGCACAGACGCTGTTGCAATCGCATAGTGGGTTCAGCGAAGGGCAATTTATTTTGCACATGAGCTCGGCGCTGTCGCAGAAGGTGAGTGTGTTCGGGGAGCTGAGTTTCACGGCGCGGGCGGATGCGGGGACGGGCACGCCTCCAGCGCCGGGGTTCAATCCCGAAGTGGAGCGGCTGATTATCCGGTACGACTTGAATGACTATTTCAAGATCTCGTTCGGGAGATATCACACGCCGATTAATTACTGGAATACGGCGTTTCATCATGGGCAGTGGCTGCAGACAACGATCAGCCGGCCGGAGATGACGCAGTTCGGGAGCAGCTTTTTGCCGGTGCACTTTGTAGGGAGTCTGGTGGAAGGGCAGGTGCCGGCGGGCGGGTTGAATTTGAATTACAACGTAGGCGTGGGGAACGGGCGGGGGCAGGTGATCAGCAGGCCGGGTGATTTCGGGGACGTGAATAACAATCGGGCGTGGCTGGTAAATGGGTTTATCAAGCCGGATAAACTGTACGGGCTGCGGGTGGGCGGGAGCGTGTATCGCGATCTGCTGAATCCGGTGACGGGGCCGGTGTCGCGGGAGTGGATTCAGAGTGCGCACATTGTTTGGGATCGGGAGACTCCGGAGTTTATCGCGGAGTTTGCGAACGTGAGTCACACGCCGGTGGCGGGAGGGGTGAAGTCGAACAGCCAGGCGTTTTATGTGCAGACGGCGTACCGGGTGCAGAAGTTCAAACCGTATTACAGGTTCGACTATATGCACGTGCCGCGGTCGGACGGGAATTTCCGGGGCCTGGTGCCGGTGTTCCATTCGTCGACCGTGGGGCTGCGGTACGACATCACGAGCTTCGCGGCGTTCAAGGTGGAGTATCGGGATTATTCGCGGCGGGATTTGAGCTCGGTGCGCGGGATCTTCACGCAGACGAGTTTCACGTTCTGATGCTGGCGCTATCTCCGCTGTTCCTGCTTCTCGGGCTGTTCCTGCCCGGATTTTTCATCGCTAAACACTTGCGGCATGGATTGCCGTGGGCATCGGCATTTCCGATCTCCCTGGTGATTTTGTTTCACAGCATCTTCTGGCTGGGCATTCTGCACGTGCCGATTACGTTGTGGACGGTGGCGCCAGGGTTGATCGCGATCAGCGCGGTGGGCGCGTGGCTCGTGAGGCGGGCGGCGATTCCGGCGGAGCCGATCGCGGGTGAACGGTGGAGCAGGCAGGATCGAATGCTGATCGTGTCGAGCGGGCTGGTGGGGGCGGTGCTCCTGGTGCATAGCGCGATTGCGCCGTTGACGGGCGGCGACACGCTGTTCCGGTGGGACTTTCTGGCGCAGAGGCTGCTGGCGCTCGGGCGGTTCGATTTCTATCCGCCACTGGCGGCGGCGGATTTTCGGACGTACTTTTTCGTGGACGGAATCCCGCCGCTGATTTCGTTTACGGACTGGTGGGTGTACGCGTCGGCGGGGTGGTACCTGCCTGCGATGACGAGCGTGTTCGTGGCGGCGCAGTTTGCGTGCACGGTGGCGTTCACTTACGGGGCGGCGTCGGTATTGTTTTCGCAGCGGGCGGGTGTGCTGGCGGCGGCGATGCTGGCCGGGACTCCGCTGTTCTTCCGGTCGGTGGTGCTGGGGCAGGAAACGGGGATGACGGCGCTCGGGATCGCGGCGACGATTTACTTCGTGGTGAGCGCGCGCGGGGAGAACGATCGGGCGGCGATGGTGCTGGCGGGAATCGGGGCGGGAGTGTGCGCGCTGTCGCGCGAGTACGGGTGGATCGCGGTGATCGTGGGTGCGATTGCGCTGTTGTGGCGGCGGCAGTCGGCGAAGGACGTGGTGCTGTTCGGGTTGGTGGCGGCGGCGGTGGCGGGGCCGTGGTATGCGCGGAACTGGATGCTGGCGGGGAATCCGTTTTACAGCTTGCGATTTTTGAATTTTGCGGTGAACCCGATTCACGACCGGATTCTGCATTTCTACAATGCGTCGCTCGGGGCGGACCACTGGACGGGTGCGGAATGGGTGAATGTGCTGCGCTACCTGCTGGTGTTCGCGACACTGCCGGTGGTGGCGGGAATCGCCGGGGGAATGGCGCGCTTTCGGACGCACGGATATTTGCCGGCGATCGCGGGGGTGCTGGCGGCGGTGTGGCTGCAATCGGTGGGGTTCACGAGCGGCGGGCCGGAGATTTCGACGCGGGTGTTGAGTCCGGCGCTGGTGGTGCTGGCGATCGCGGGCGCGGGATTACTGGAGAAGTCGCGGTGGCAGCGGGCGGCGGTGGCGGCGATTCTGGTGTGCCAGGTTTGGACGGTGGCGCAAGGCGTGATCTATCCGATGGATCCGTTTTCGCTGCGGCCGGAGCAGTGGTTTGCGAGCGCGTTTCCGCGTGTTCCGCCGGCGGCGGAATTCCAGATACCGGACAAGCTGGTACAGATCTTTCCGCGAGGGCAGAGGGTGCTGTCGGACAGCGCGTATTTGCATGCGGCGATGATCGATAAGGGGGTCGAGGTGGTGCCGGTGTGGAGTCCGGAGGTGCGGTTCCTGTTTTCGACGACGGCGGAGGAGGCGGAGCGGCGACTTCGGGAGTTGCATATCGGGAGCGTAGTGGTTTATCCGCTGACGATGAATATGCAGTATTTGAGCTCGGCGTCGCCGTTTTATGCGTCGCTACCGGAGCGATGGAAGGCGCTGGCGCAGGTGGGGGATTTTTTGTTTATTTTGGGGCCGAAGAATTAGGGCGTGAGGGCGAGCGGCGAGTGCGCTTCAGGATTAGGCGAATCATGGCAAGGAAAACAAAACAAACATCTTTAGCCGCCGATGAACGCAGATGAACGCGGATAACACAAATAGCGCAGGATGAAAGTGGACTCCGCGGGTTAGTCTTCGGGCTCGTTGGGGGTGTCGTGTTTGAAGACGAAGGCGACGAAGCCGGCGAGGATCAGGAATGGGGGGATGCCGAGGACTAGGATGCCCGCGTTGAGGACCTTCGAGCGGGCGGACTGTTGGGCGTGGGCGGTGCGGTAGCACATCACGCACTGTGCGTTCAGCGGCAAAGACAAGAGTGTCAACAACAAGAGTTTCTTCATGCTCCGGGCCTCATGTGGGGGATGCGGGTGGCGTCGCCGAGGAAGATGAGCATCAGCAGGATGCAGAAGACGAGCATGGGGAAGAGCGTGAGGAAGAGGGAGAGGCGCTCGAATTTCAGGTGCATGAAATAGCCGATGATCAGGGCGGCCTTGATGACGGAGAGTCCGATCAGGGCCGTGAGCATGATCAGGGTGGGGACCTGTTCGTAGGCGAGGAAGACCTCGACGGCGGTGAGGGCGAGCAGGGCGACCCAGACCTTGGAGAATGTCGGGATGGAAACGGTGTGTTCGCTCATGGTGGGCTCCATCAGATTTTGGCGGACATTAAGTAGACCAGGGGGAAGACGAACATCCAGACGAGGTCGACGAAGTGCCAGTAGAGGCCGGCGACTTCGACGTCTTCGGCTTTGAATTTGCCGCGCATGACGGCCTGGCAGATGATGCCGAGATAGATGATGCCGATGACGACGTGCGTCATGTGGAGGCCGGTGATCCCGAAGAACGTCGCGCCGAAGAGGGGGACGCCCCAGGGGTTGGAGGCGGGGGTGACATGCTCGTTGTTGATGAGGTTCAGCCACTCGGTGAGGTGGAGGCCGACGAAGGTGGCGCCGGCGAGCATGGTGGCGAGGATCCAGCGGGCGGCGGCTTTGCGGTTGCCCTGGTTCATGGAATGGACGGCCATCACCATGGTGAGGGAACTGGTGAGGAGCGCGAAGGTCATCACGCTGGAGAAGATGATACTGGGGTTGAAGTGGAAGGGCGTGGGCCAATCCGGGTTGGAGACGCGGCTGTAGGTGTAGGCGAAGAGGAGCGCGGAAAAGGTGAGCGCGTCGGAGATGATGAAGAGCCACATGCCGAACTTCTTGGAGTTCGTGGCGTATGGCGAGTGTCCTCCATCCCAGTGAGAGGCGCTCGTGGTGGCGGCGGCAGCGTGGGTCGACATCCTTACCCCCAGACGTAAAGTAAGACCATGAGATAGACCCACAGGGCATCGAGGAAGTGCCAGAAGATGGCACTTACGTCGATAGCGGTGCGCTTGGCTGGTCCGAGGCTCAAGCGGAGGGCCTGAATATCCACATAGAAGAGCGCGCCGACGCCGCCGAGTAGATGGAAGGCGTGGGCATAAGTAAAGACATAGAAGAACGAGTTACTCGGGTTGGACGAGATATAGAGTCCGGCGTCGTTGAGTTCTTTCCAGGCGATGACCTGTCCCGCGAGGAAAGCGAAGCCTAGTGCGGTGCCGAGGGTCCACCAGCCGTTGAAGCGGGACCGGGCGCCTTTGCGGAGGGAGCGGCGGGCGAGTTCGAGGGCGACGGAGGAGGCGAGGAGGATGGCGGTGTTGACCCAGAGGATGGCGGGTTTGGGCATGGAGTGCCAGTCGTCGCCGAGTCCGCGACGGACGACGAGGGCACTGGTGAGGGCCGCGAAGACCATGGTGCTGGCGGCGAGGAGGACGTAGAGGCCGGTGAAGGAGGCGCGGCGGCCGGAGCCGCGGTTATCGTGATTATTGCCGCCGCCATCGCCCCAGCCGCCGTCGGTGGGGGGCGGAGGGGGGAGGATGACGTCGTGTGAAACTGACCCAGGCATAGAACCAGCCATACTCATAGGATCGCTCAAGCGTCGTGATGCTGTTCGGTCGGCGGATCGGTCTGCATGATGAAGTCGTTGGGTGCGCCGGGGACGGAGAATTCGTAGGGTCCGTGATTGACGACGGGGTGGACGCCGGCGAAGTTATCGAAGGGCGGCGGCGAGGGGATGGTCCACTCAAGGGACGTGGAGTGCCAGGGATTCATGGGCGCTTTCGGGCCTTTTTTGAGACTCCAGAAGAGATTGATAAGGAAGAGGATCTGAGCGGCGGCGGTGAAGTAGGCGGCCTGCGTCATGAATTTGTGGACGGGCATGAGGCCGGCCAGGTACTCGACGTTGGAAAAGTCGGAGTAGCGGCGCGGGTTGCCGGCCAGGCCGACGAAGTGCATCGGGGTGAAGATGCAGTAGACGCCGATGAAGGTGGCGTAGAAGTGGATCTTGCCGAGGGTCTCGTTCATCATGCGGCCAAACATTTTGGGGAACCAGTAGAAGGTTCCGGCGAACATTCCGAAGATGGCGGCGACGCCCATGATCATGTGGAAGTGGCCGACGACGAAGTAGGTGTCGTGGAAGTAGAGGTCGAGCGCGGGCTGTCCGAGGAAGATGCCGCTGATGCCGCCGGTGACGAAGAGGGACACGAAACCGAGGGAGAACATCATGGCGGTATCGAAGTGGATTTTGCCGCCCCAGAGGGTGCCGATCCAGTTGAAGGTCTTGATAGCGGAGGGGACGCCGATGCACATGGTGAGGACGGAGAAGGCCATCGCGGAGTAGGGATTCATGCCGCTCATGAACATGTGATGGCCCCAGACGAGGAAGCCGAGGAAGCCGATGGAGAGGACGGCGTACACCATCGCTTTGTAACCGAAGACCGGCTTACGGGAGAAGGTGGCGAGTAAGTGGGAAGTAACTCCCATGCCGGGGAGGATGGCGATATATACCTCGGGGTGACCGAAGAACCAGAAGAGGTGCTGCCAGAGTAAGGGCGAGCCGCCTTTGTGGTTGGTGATGATCTGGTCGCTGACCATGAGTCCGCCGGGAATGAAGAAGCTGGTGCCGGCGGAGCGGTCGAGGATGAGGAGGACGCCGGCGGCGAGGAGGACGGCGAAGCCGAGGAGGGCGAGGATCGCGGTGACGAGCCAGGTCCAGCAGGTCAGGGGCATGCGCATGAGGCGCATTCCCCTGCAGCGGAGATCGACGGTGGTGGCGATGAAGTTGATGGCGCCCATGAGGGAGGCGCCGCAGAAGATGGCGATGGAGACGATCCACAGGGTCTGGCCGAGACCTTCGCCGGGGCCGGTGAGGCGGCCGAGGCCGGAGAGCGGGGGATAGCCGGTCCAGCCGGCGAGTGGCGCACCGCCTTGGACGAAGAAGGCGGAGACCATGACGACGAGGGCGAGGAACGTGGTCCAGAACGACATCATGTTGAGGACGGGGAAGGCCATGTCCTCGGCCCCGATTTGGATGGGGAGGAAGTAGTTGCCGAAGCCGCTTTGGGGGACGGTGGTGAGTACGAAGAAGACCATGATGGTGCCGTGCATGGTCATGAGGGAGAGGTAAAGTTCGGGCGTCATCATGCCGCCGGCGGCAGCGCTGGGCCAGAGTTTGGCGAACCAGGCGACCTTGGCTTCCGGGTTGACCATATGGAAGCGCATGAGGAGGGAGAGCGCCATGCCGATGAAGACGCTGAAGAGGCCGAGGAAATAATACTGGATGCCGATCACTTTGTGATCGAGGCTAAAGACATATTTCCGGATAAAGCCGTCGGGCGCATGGTGCGCCGTGTGAGTGGCGGGGGCAGCCATAGTTTCTCCTAGGACGGTCGGACGGGGATCATTTCTGGGCCTGTAGAATTTTCCACTGTTCGAAGTCGGCCATGCTCATCACTTGCATGGTGGTGCGCATCTGGAAGTGTCCCAAGCCGCAGAGCTCGGAACACGGCACTTCGTAGACGCCGATTGTGTCGGCGGTAAAGCTGAGGGGGATTTCCATTCCTGGAACGATGTCCTGCTTCACTCGGAGTTCGCGCACGAAGAAGTTATGAATGACATCGCGGGAGTGCATGATGAGCTTGATGGGCTTGCCGGCGGGGATTTTGAGGGAGGCGCTGACGAGGTCGTCTTTCGCGGCGGGGTCGTGCGGAT